>JASHPM010000325.1 GCA_030038115.1 Acidobacteriaceae bacterium
CTGTATGTTGTCTCCATGACCATCCGCACCCTCAGCTCTCGTGAAATATACCGCAACCCCTGGCTGCGGCTGCGCGAGGACCAGATCGAGCGCAGCAACGGGAGCCGTGGCATTTACGGCGTCGTCGAAAAAGACGACTGCGCCATCATCCTTCCCATCCAGGGCGACACCATTTACCTCATCGAGCAGTTTCGCTACACCATCCAGCAGCGGAGTCTCGAGCTGCCCCAGGGCGGATGGGAGACGGCCAATGTCGATCCCGAGGAGCTCGCACGGGGCGAGCTGCGGGAGGAGACCGGGCTGACTGCGGCAAAGATGACGTTCCTCGGAACGATGTGGGTGGCTTACGGATTCCTTCGCCAGAAAATGCATGTCTACCTGGCGACCGGGCTGACGCCGACGACCGCAAACCCCGATCCGGAGGAACATGATTTGGTTTTGCGGCGCTTCCCGATCGCCGAGTTCGAGCAGATGATTGTCGAAGGAACGATCCGGGATGACTGCACCATTGCCGCCTGGGGTTTGTACCGGCTGTGGAAGGAGCGGCAGCCGCGTGACCACCACCCCCCCTGACAGGGTGCTACAGCGGAAGTATTTGATTCCATCAAGTTTTGCTTCTGTTTTTCCGTGTATTCATTTGATTCTTCAGCGGCTTGTTTCTTCCAACCGGACTGCGACCCGCAGCGCCACCTCCACGCCGGGCGCTATTGTTCATGCAGAGCCTGATTCGGATCCAGACGCGCCGCGCGCCAGGCAGGGACGCTGCTGGCGGCAACGCTGACCAGAAGCAACAGGCCCGCCATCACGGCGAAGGTGACCGGATCGGAAGACCGGATGCCGTACAGCATTCCCGCTAACAGCCGAGTCATGCCGGCTGCAATCGCGAGCCCCGCGCAGATCCCGATCAGCGTGAGGACCAGACCGCGGCGAACAATATGGGCCAGGATGTCTGATCGTCGCGCGCCCAGCGCCATGCGCAAACCAATTTCAAGAGAGCGCTGCACCACCATATAGGAAAGCAGACCATACAAACCGATGGCTGCGAGGATGAGGGCAATCCCCGCAAAGCAGCCCAGCAGCAATGTCTGGAAGCGGGGCTGCGCCGCCGACTTCGAGACGTAGTCCTCGAGGGTTGCAACCTGGTAGACGGGCACGCTCTTGTCGATGTCGTGCACCGCCGCGCGAAGGCCGCCCTCGAGCAGGGCCGGATCTCCGCTGGCGCGGATCACAATATAAGGATTGGTCACCACCGCCTGCGGGTACGGCAGGTAATACGCAGGCTGCGTAGCGGCGGCCAGGCCTCTGAGTTTTGTATTGCCGACCACGCCCACAATTTCGCGGATCGACTGCTCAAAAACATCGTCACCGAGACGAATCTGCATGTGCTGACCGAGAGGATTCGTTCCCGGGAAATACTTATCGGCAAAGGCCTGATTGATGATGATCGTAGGTGGCCCTTTCACGCCGTCCTGTTCCAAGAAAAGGCGCCCCGCGACAAGCGGGATGCGCATGGTTTCAAAGTAGCCCGGCATCGCCAGGCCCAGGGCTTCGCCCGGTTCGTCTCCTCGGGCAATCGGCCGCCCCTGAATATTGAACGAAATCGTCGCATACGAATCGCTCATGGGCAGCGGCCAGCCTGCCGACGCGGACTTGACGCCGGGCAGTGCGGAAACGCTCGTGAGGAGTCGCTGGAAGAACTGGACGTGTTGATCGTGCTTGTATCTCGCGAATGGGACGCCGATCCTTGCGCTCAGGACATGCCTGGGGTCGAAGCCAGGATCGACATCCAGGATGCGAACGAAACTCCGCATCAGCAATCCGGAACTCACCAGCAGCACCAGGCCGATCGCCGTCTGCGCAACCACCAGTCCGTTGTGCACTCGATTCTGCCCGCGCCTTCCTGCCACGCCGCGCGACCCATCGCGCAGTGCCAGCGCCGGGGCCCCCTGCGACATCCTCCACGCCGGGACCACTCCAAACAAAAGCCCGGTCGCCACTGACACCACCAGCGCGAATACCAGCACCCTTCCATCCACTGACGCATCCTGCATCCGTGGGATATTCAGCGGCACCAGCCTCACCATGGCATGCATCAGGCCATAGCCCAGCGCCACGCCCGCAATCCCCCCGCAAAGGGACAGCGTCACCGATTCCACCAGCAACTGCCGCATGATCGCCCCGCGGCTCGCTCCGATGGCCGCGCGCAACGCGAATTCCCCGCCACGCCGCGCCGTGCGCACCAGCAACAGCCCTGCCACATTGGCGCAGACCATCAGCAACACCAGCGTGACCGCGTCAAACAGCACGCGCAGCGCCGGCCCGGTATCGCCGGTCATGTGCCGCAGCTCCGGCTCCACCAGCGCGGAGCTGTCCTGCTTATTCGTGTCCGGATACTGGCGCGCCAGCTGGCTTGCAATCAGGCTCAGGTCCGCTCTCGCCTGCTCGACCCCAACCCCCGGTTTCAGCCGTCCAATCGCGGAAAGAACATCGTATCCGCGCATGCCCGTCTTTTTCCCCTCCGCATCGTCGGCGATCGACACCCACACAGCCGCCGGCGGACCGTTCAGCGGAAATCGGAAGCCCTTCGGCATCACTCCGGCAACCGTGTAAGCGTGGTCGTCCATGCGGATCGTCTTGCCCGCGATGTCCCGTGACGCCCCAAAAGCCGACTGCCACAGGGAGTAACTCAGCATCACCGTGCGGTTGCTCGGTTTTTCATCTTCCCAGCGAAAATCCCTGCCCAGCATCGGAGCTACGCCCAGCACCGCGAAAAAATTCGACGAAACCGTCTGCGCATCCACCCGCTGCGAGTCGCCGTTCATTTCGAGCGTGCTCCCTCCCCCGAAGTAGGTCGCGATGCCGCTGAAGGTGTGGTTCTGCGCGCGCCAGTCAAAATAATCCGGATAACTCAGCGACTCCGGCGCCTCGCCCGGCAGCGAATGGTCCTGCTGGCTGAGCCACATCAGCCGATCCTGCCCAGGAAACGGCAAAGGCCGCAGCAAAACTGCATTCACCAGGCTGAAGATGGCCGTCGTCGCGCCGATGCCCAGCGCCAAAGTCAGCACAGCGGTGACCGTAAATCCCGGAGACCTTACCAGCTGCCGCAGCGCATAGCGAACGTCCTGCGATAACCGCTCTACCGGCGCCCACCCCCACGCCTCGTGCGTCTGCTCCCTGATCAGGGTCGCATTGCCGAATGCCCGCCGTGCCGCGTAGCGTGCTTCTTCTGCCGGCACGCCGCGTTCGCGCTGCTCTTCTTCTTCGAGGTCGAGATCCGACCGCAGCTCCCGCTCCAGGTCCGCATCCCGTTTCTTCATCTGCCACCACTTCATCCCAGCTCTCCTCAGTTCTCCTCGGGGGCTGTCGGCCACATCACGCGGGCTACCGCTTCGGCCATCCGCTTCCACTGCGATTCTTCGACGATCAGCTGCTTCCTGCCCTTATCGGTCAACCGGTAATACTTGAACTCGCGATTGCGGTCCGGCGCCGTCTCCCATTTCGAGACCACCCATCCCCTTCGCTCCAGGCGGTGCAGGGCTGGATACAGCGAGCCGTGCTGCATCTGCAGGAATTCGTTCGTGGTCCGCTGAATGTGTTTGCCGATCTGGTGACCGTGAGCGGGACCATAGAGCAGCGTGCGCAGGATGAGCATGTCCAGCGTGCCCTGCAGAACAGCCGTGCGCTGCTGTGTCTGTTTTGCCATAGAAGACATTCGACCCTCGATCTCATGCCGATAGTAGACATTCGACCATCGGCTGTCAAACGAGTGCGCTGTAGGGTTGTGTCCTGACAGGACCCTGCAGGGGGCGGAGATATACTGCTTCCCAACCCGTCATGAAGCGCCACGTCCTCATCTTCGGTGTCGTCGGCGGTCTCCTCATCGCCATCTTGCAATACACCGAATACCGCTTCGTTATCATCGAGCATTCCGTGGAACTCTACGGAGCACTCGTCGCCATCCTCTTCGCGGCCTTCGGCGTCTGGCTGGGCCTGCGCATCACGCGCAGTCGCGAAGGCATCCGCGAAACGGTCGTGGTGAAGGAAGTGCTTCTCCCCGCCCCAGCCCTCCAACCCTTCGCTCCCAATAGGGCCCGCCAGCAGACCCTCGGCATCACGGCACGCGAGCTCGAAATCCTCACCCTGGTCGCCCGCGGCCTCAGCAATCGCGAGATCGCCACGCATCTTTTCGTTTCCGAAAACACCATCAAAACTCACTGCGCCCGCGCCTTCGACAAGCTCGGAGCCGCCCGCCGCACCCAGGCCGTCCGCCGTGGCAAAGAACTGGGCCTCCTGCCGTGAGCGCGTCATCCGAAAGCACGATTTCCGCTCTATTCCTCGAAAATCACCCGAAAGGATGACGACATCCGGCCCGGTTCCATCGCATCGTCACTCCATGCTGACTCGCACCAGGAGCCTCACATGAAGAAAACCGTCCTCACCTTTGGCCTCATCGCCGGCGTCATCATGTCTGTCCTGATGGACGCCTCGGTTCTCCTCGCCAGCAGGATCGGCTCCGGCCACAGCCTGGTTCTCGGCTACACCATCCTCGTGGCGTCGTTCCTGCTCGTCTACTTCGGCATCCGCAGCTACCGCGACAACACCCTCGCTGGCCAAATCTCCTTCGGCCGCGCCTTCGCCTGCGGCACCCTCATCACCCTCATCACCACCGTCTGCTACGTTGCCACATGGGAGATCCTCTACTTCAACTTCATACCCCACTTCATGGACAGCTACTTCGCCGCGCAGATTCACAAGGTCCAGTCCTCCGGGCTTGACCCCGCCACCACTGCCGCGCGCGTCGCCGCCATCCAGCACTCGCAGCAGCTCTACCAGAATCCGTTGG
>JASHPM010000326.1 GCA_030038115.1 Acidobacteriaceae bacterium
CGTAGAGGCAGGCGTAGAGGGCGGTCATTTGCGGCCTGCTTTTTCGGAGTGGAGTGGGCGGGCTGCTGCGGACCAGGGCGCGCGGGATTGCCAGAGGACTGTGTAGTCGCTTTGGGGCGGCTTGCGACGGTCGAAGTCGACGACGTTAGCGAAGCGCTCACGGGTGATTGCGACGCGGTGGTTGGCGCCGGTGAGGACGGTGGTGGAGTCCGGGTCGACCTGGCTGGGCTGACAGTGAAGGACGAGGCCTGCACTACTTTTGGTGCAGGCATGCTGGGTGAGCAACAGGACGCTCGCGTGGGTGCGCTCGGCGGCGGCGCGATAGCGGAACCAGGTGGCGAGGGGAACGCGGAGGGCAAATTCGGGAGCGATGGAGGCCATGTCGAGGACAATCGCGCTGAATCCTCCGGCCTGGAGGAGCAGGTCGGTGGCGCGGAGGGCCTGATCCAGCCTGGACCATGGCCGACGAGGGCGAGGGAACCCAGAGTTTAGAGTTTGGAGTTTAGAGTTTGGAGCGGCCGGTTGTGGAGGAAGCGCTTCCCTCGGGTGCTGCCGGACTTTTGGTTGTGGTTCGGCGCAGCGGGGGGCGAATCCAGGGCTCAGAGCAGGTGACAGGTTACGGGTGACAGGTTGCAGGGCACCGAGCACCAGGCTCCGGGCTCCCAGCCTCTGGCTCCGAGCTCCCGGCTCACCCGCTGGCTGAGGTTCGAAACCGGGAAGGGTGAGCTGCTGGGCGGGCGGTCCGCAGCGGATCCAGAGCAGGCGGTCGAGATCGACGCCGCTGGCGGCAGCGGATTCGGGATGGAGCGCGTCCGACACATCGACCCAGGCGCAGACGCGGCCGGCGTTCGTGAGACCGGCAATAAAGGAGAGCGCGAGAGAGGTGCGGCCGGAGCATTCGGGTCCGGTGAGTTCGGTGATGGCGCCGATGGGAAGGCCGCCGGGCAGGCTGCCGGCACTGAGCGCGTCATCGAGGGCAGCGATGCCGGTGGGGGCGGTGGGGCGGACGATCTTTGGAGCTGGCGTGAGCGCGGAAGGGATGCGGTGGGCCAGGGCAGCTTCGATCTGGAGGCGGAGCAGGTGGGCGGGAGGCATGGCGGCACATCTTCGCCTTATCTTCGCCTATGGGAGGGCGCGGCGCAAGGGAAGAAATCCACAGGGATTTGGCTGAAATCCAGTCAGCTAAAAAGCGGTTAGCGGTGAGGCAGTTAGCGGTGAGGCAGGTGAGCGGAAATGCGGCTCGCGTATTATTCTGCTGCAGAACATGAGCGGACACTGGACATTGGGTCTACTCACTTGTGGGCCATTGGCGCTCGCGCTGGCTGCCTGGGCGGGCCAAATCTGGATATGGCGAAGACAGAAGCCGGGATGGATGACCGTGCTTACGCTGAGTCTTTTTGTCGCGAGCGCATCGTTGGCAGCATGGACCTTCTTCTATTACGACTTCAGGCCGCCTTCCTATCAGCCGCCGTGGAGGGATCCAGAAATCTCCAATTTCGCCCTCTTACTTTTTCCGGTTCTGGTTGAAATGGTCCTCGCCTTTGGAGCGATTCTGCGTGGTGCGCCGAAATCGATGATGGCGATGGTCGAGATCGGTTCTTTCCCCCTGCTCTATCTCAGCGTCATCGCCGTTGGGGCCGTTTGATGGACGATGCGCCAGGAGGGACTTCGTTCCCAAAAAAGGAATGGTTCCCAAAAGGGGAGAGCCTCGGTACTTTCGGCGGAGGCATCGAGTGGAAATCGATTGATTCCCGGCCGGCAAGAGTATCCGCTACTTGCTGTGGGGTGAACCTAGCCGGGGAGAGTGGTTCTTCTTGCGGCTTTTTTGAGACCTGGAGGGAGACCTGGGGCAGGCCGCGCCGTGCTCCGGCGCAAATGCTTTAGGATCGCTCTTAAGTGCTCACGCTTGAAACTCCCGTCCAGTTTGTGAAGGGCATTGGCCCCGCCATCGCCAAAATGCTGGCAGAAAAGGGGGTTGCGACGGTCGAGGACCTGCTGCTGCACCTGCCGTTCCGGTATGAGGACCGGCTGAATCCGCGCGCGCTGAACGAGTTGCAACCGGGCGAAATGGCCAGCGTGATTGGCGAGGTGCGCGGGGCCACGCTGCTGCGGACCCGGCGCATGCCTATTTTTGAGATGACGGTGGGTCAGGGGCTCTCCTCGATGAAGTGCTTGTGGTTTCACGGAACGTATCTCGAGGGGAAATTCAAGCCAGGGCAAATGGTGGCGCTGTTCGGGAAGGTCGAGGCTTCGAAGTCGGGGCGCGGTTTCAAGATGATCCAGCCGCAGTTTGAGATTTTGCCCGATGGGTCGGACGATGCGCTGGATCGAATTTTGGAAGTAGGCCGGATCACGCCGGTGTACGAGTCGCTGAGTGGGAGCCGGCTGGCATCGCGGTGGATTCGGCGGACGGTGTGGAACATTTTGGAGGAGCTGAGGGGGATTCCGGAAACGCTGCCGCGTGAGATGCCGGAGTCGATTTTGGCGAGGCTGGATTTGCCGAGCCGGGAGCAGGCGCTGCGCGAGGTACATTTTCCCGCGGCGGGCACGGCGATGGCGCAGTTGCAGGCGGCGGCGACGCCGGCGCATCGGCGACTGATTTTTGAGGAACTGTTTTATCTGGAGCTGGGGCTGGAGGTGAAACGCAAAAAATTCCAGGAGAAAACCGGGATTGCGTTCGAGACGAGCGAGAAGGTAAGAGCGGCGCTGCGGGAGATTCTGCCGTTTCATCCCACGGCGGCGCAGAAGCGGGCGCTGGGAGAGATTGCAGCGGATATGCGGCGTGGCGTGCCGATGCGGCGGTTGCTGCAGGGCGATGTGGGTTCGGGAAAGACGATTGTGGCGCTGGAGGCGATGCTGATCGCGATTGAGAACGGGCATCAGGCGGCGCTGATGGCGCCGACGGAGATTCTGGCGACGCAACATTATTTGTCGGCGAAGCGAGTCCTAGAGAAAGCGCAGCGCAAGTATCGGATCACGCTGCTGACGGGATCGCTGGACGACGAACGCAAGCGCGCGGCGCGGCGGCGGATTTATCAGGGCGAGGCGGATCTGGTGATTGGGACGCATGCGCTGATCGAGGAAAAGGTGGAGTTCGCCAATCTGGGGCTGGTGGTGGTGGATGAGCAGCACAGGTTTGGAGTGCTGCAGCGGTTCCGGCTAATGAAGAAGGATGGCGCTGAGCCGGATGTGCTGGTGATGACGGCGACACCGATTCCGCGGACGCTGGCGCTGAGCCTGTATGGGGATCTGGATCTGAGCGTGCTGGACGAGATGCCGCCGGGAAGGACGCCGATTGTGACGCGGCTGGTGGCGGATGAGCGATCCGATGAGGTTTGGGAATTCGTGCGCAAGCAGGTGAAGAAGGGACATCAGGCGTACGTGGTGTATCCGGTGATTGAGGGTCCGAAGGACGATCAGCCGGAGCTGGATTTTGCGCTGCCCGAAGAAGACGAACCTCAGGGGCTAAAGCCCACTTCTTTTCGGGCGGGGTACGGCACGGCTGAAGCCGTGCCCTTTCAAAGCAGAAAATCTACGACAAAAAAGACGACGAAGAAGGCGAGCAGCGCGGAGCTGTTTCCGAAGTTGCCGCTGAAGTCGGCGACGGACATGTATGAGCAGCTGCGGACGCAGGAGCTGGCTGGGCTGCGCGTGGGGTTGCTGCATGGGCGGCTGGACGCAGATGAGAAGGAAGTGACGATGCGGCGTTTCCAGCGGGGCGAGATCGATGTGCTGATTGCGACGACGGTGATCGAAGTGGGCGTGGATGTGGCGAATGCGACGGTGATGGTGATCGAGCATGCGGAGCGGTTTGGGCTGGCGCAGCTGCATCAATTGCGCGGGCGCGTGGGCCGGGGTGGGGCGAAGTCGTACTGCATTTTGATGACGGGCGGCAAAATTTCGCCGAACGCCGAGGAGCGGCTGGCGGCGATGGTGCGGACGCAGGATGGGTTCGAGCTGGCGGAGCTGGATCTGGAGCTGCGCGGACCGGGAGAGTTTTTTGGGACGCGGCAGGCGGGCTTGCCGGATTTCCGCGTGGCGAATCTGGTGCGGGATCGCAAGCTGCTGGAGCTGGCGAAAATCGAGTCGGCGCGCTTTGTGCAGAGGGCAAGCGAGGAAGCGACTCCGGAAGAGCGGGCGCGTGTAGCGGCTCGACTGAAGGACGCGTGGCAGAGAAAGTATGGACTGGCCGAAGCGGGGTGAGTACAGGTTGCAGGGGACAGGTTACAGGTTGCAGGTTACAGGTTACGGGTTGCAGGTTGCAGGTTGCAGGTTACGGGTTACAGGTTACAGGGAGCAGAGTGCGGAGGAGAACTTCGATCCTGGATATGAAACCAGCACAGATTTTTTTCTGCTTGTGGTTGGTCATCGGTTCTTGTGCCAGCGTTTGTGTCGCGCGAGCACAGCGGGAGGCGCCGGTGGAGATTGTGGCGAGTCATGCGTTCAGTTTGAAGACGGCGCATGGATCCGCCGAGATGCCGTTTGATGTATCGCTCGACTGGAATGTGCCGCAGCCGCAGGTGGTGCGGGCGGTGGTGATGTTCCATGGCAAGGGGCGCGATGTGGATGGGTATTACCGGTCGACGCTGCGTGCGGCGGAGCGGGCGGGCGGCGATGCGGCGGCGACGTCGATTGTGGTGGCTCCGCAGTTTTTGAATGAGGAGGACGCGCGGGCGCATCATTTGCCGGACAGCGTTCTGCGCTGGCCGCAGGGAACGTGGGAGGCGGGAACGGAGGCCGCGGGGCCGGTTTCGATCAGCGCGTACGAGGTGATCGACGCGATCGTGGTGCATCTGGCGGACCGGCGTTTGTTTCCGAATCTGAAAACGATTGTGCTGGCCGGGCACTCGGGGGGCGGGCAGGCAATGCAGCGGTACGCGATTGTAGGGCGCGGGGAGAGTCTGGCGGGAAACGAGATCCATCTGCGGTATGTGATCGCGAATCCTTCTTCGTATTTTTATTTTGGCGACGAGCGGCCGCGGTTTGAGGGAACGTCGTTCCGGTTTGAGACGGCGAGCGGCGGCGGGTGCCGGGATTTCGATCACTGGAAGTTTGGTCCGGTGGACGTGCATGAGGAGTATGTGCGGCAGAGCGCGGCGGCGGGATGGCAGGGGCTGGAAGATACGTTTGCAAAGAAGGATGTGGTGTATCTGCTGGGGACAGCGGATATGGATCCGCACGAGAAGGATCTGGATGTGAGCTGCGCAGGGGAGATGGAGGGGCCAAGCCGGTTTTTGCGGGGGCAGGCGTACTATGCGTGGCTGCACGGTCGGCATGCGGCGGAGTGGAATCAGCGGCTGTGGTTTGTGCCGGATGTGGCGCATTCGGCGGGGAAGATGTTTACCTCGGAGTGCGGTGTGGCGGCGTTGTTTGAGCGGAGTTCATGCCAGGACCGGTAAGGGCGGGCTTTTATTGGCGCTGCTGGGTGGGCTGGAGCATGTAGACAAGGCCGAGGGTGAGGGTCATCTGGTCTTTGATGGGCGTGGCGGCACGGAAGAAGACAGGCTGGTTGGACATGTCGTAGCGATACTCGAGGCGGCTGACGAGATGCCGCTCGACGTCGCGTTCGCCAGTGGCGGTGACTTCTTTCAGATCCTGGGGCGTGAGAGCAGTGCAGACTCCGCAGGTGGTGATGCCGCTGTGGTCGTCGTAGAACTCGAAGCGGGTTGCGGCGGCCCATCGGGGATCGAAGCGGTACAGCAGGTAACCAGCGGCGCCGGTCCAGAAGAAATGCTGCTCGATGGGGGTTTCCTGTTCGCTGCGGCCGTAGACGCCGTCGGCCATGAGAGAAAGCTTCGAGGTCAGGTCGAGGCGGGCCGTGGTGTCGTTGACGGTTCTCTCCTCGGTGTCGTCGGTAGCGCCACGGCCCGTGAGCCAGGCTTCGGTCATGGAGAACCGGCTGCCTGGGCGCCATGCGAATTCAAAGCCTTTGGTCTTGCCGCTGGAGTAAGTGTCGACAAGGTTATTCCAGCCATTAATGAGATAGCCAGTTAGAGCGTACTTACCGTTGAAGTCATATTGGGAGCGAATACCGAATCCATAGAAGGGGATGGCGTAGTCGTATAGGAAGCTGCGGGAGTAATTCCAGTTAGCAGCGCTCTCCATGGACTCGGCGCCAATGGCGGTGTCGAATTTGCCGATGTCGGTCGAGAAGCCGTGGCCGCCGGGAATGAGATATGAGGCATAGCCTTCGTGGAGATACTGGGCGAAGCCGAGGCCTCCGGGATCGGAGCTGTTGACGGCGTTGATGGCGTCGCCGAAGCCGGCGGAGAGGGTGAATCCAAAGCGCGAGGCGGGGATGGGCTGGCGCGTCATGCCGAGCTCGAGCAGGCCGAGGGCCAGCTGATTGGTCTGGCCGTCAAAGAGGCGCATAGCGGACAGGCCGCTGAGGGGCTGGTGCGCGTTGTAGGAGTAGTAGACGTCGAGGAGACCGACAGGCGTGGCTCCGGCGAAAGGGTTGAGCCAGGCAGGCATATTGGCGGAGCCGTCGCTGAGTGCGGCTGCGGCGGGATTGATGGACACGGAAGCGGGCGAACCGGAAACGGCACCGGAGGGAAGGTTGGCGGTGAGGGTGCTCACGCTGGAAGCCAGGACAAGAGCGGCCGTATCGGGAGGATCGGCCTGCTGCGACTGGGATTTGAGTGCGGAGATTTCCTCGTGAAGGGCAGCGGTCTGGCGCTCCAGATCGGCAAGCCGGTTTTCAAGGTCGGCAATGCGGCGGCCGGTTGTATCGGGGGCCTGGGGGTTTGGCGGCGCTGCGCTGGACTGAGCCCGGAGCGAACCGGCGGCGAGGGAGAGCAAAACAAGCAGGAACGCCGGGTGTGCGCGCGGGGTGGTCATCGGTTTTCTCGGGGCCTGGGGGCCTGTTCGGGGGAAAGTAGCGTGGTTTGGGGGCCAGAGTCCTCACCAACTTCTGACCTAAAAGAGAATTAATTCGGAAATATTGGGGGCTCAGAGCTGAATCTCCCGAATTTTGGAGGGAAGAATGATGGCGGGTGGGGCGGCGGAGGCGTGGGGTGGCCTAGTCACGGGAGCCGGGTCGAAGCAGTGTGAGGCGAGCGAGGAACGCGCGGTCGGCGCCGCTGAGGTCGGCGGTGACGAGGAGGTCGGGGCGGTTGCGGAAGGTTTTTTCGAGGGCGCGCTCGCGGCGCCAGCGGCGAATGGCGGCGTGGTCGCCCTGGGTGAGGACCTCGGGGACGGCGAGACCGCGGAATTCGGCGGGGCGGGTGTAGTGGGGGTAGTCGAGGAGGCCGCCGGAGCCGTGGGTGGACTGGGGCGGGCGGGCTGCGGCGGGCGAATCGGCCTGGGGAGAGTCGGGCGGACCAAAGCTTTCATACTCGCTGGAAGCTTCGTTGCCGAGGACGCCGGGAAGGAGACGGGTGACGGCATCGACGACGATGGCGGCGGGGAGTTCGCCGCCGGAGAGGACGTAATCGCCGATGGAGAGCTCGCGGTCGCAAAACAGGTCGTTGACGCGCTCGTCGACGCCCTCATAGCGGCCGCAGATGAGGACAAGGCGGTCGAGGCGGGCGAGCTGGCGGGCGGTGGACTGGGTGAAGGGCGCGCCCTCGGCGGAGAGCAGGATGACCTGCTGGCGGGCGGGGTCGCGTGCGGATTTGGGGGGGATGGCGAGGGATTCGACAGCCTCGGCGAGGGGTTCGGGCTTGAGAACCATGCCCTCGCCGCCGCCAAAGGGGCGGTCGTCGACGGTGCGGTGGCGGTCGTGGGTGAAGCGGCGAAGGTCGTGGACGTCGACGGCGACCAGCCCTCCGGAGATGGCCCGGCCGAGGACGCCATGGCTGAAGATGGCGGCGAAAAAGTCGGGGAAAATGGTGATCAGATCGAAGCGCATGGTCGGGCGCATGGTCCGGGCCGCGGCGAGGCGCCCGGAGATGCGGATGCGAGCGATAACGCCGAGGCTGCATCTCATTGTGTCATGCTGCGCGCGCGGAGGACACAATGCGTTGGCCAAGCGCATATGCTGTTGCTATAATCCGCCGGGCGGGGTTTTGCTGAGTTTCTGGCATACTCATAAAGCGGTGAAAAATTGAAACGCGGAGCCGGAGGGCGATTGTGATGCGGGACGAATACAGACTTTATGCAAGCGCTGACGGAGAATTTGAGCCGGAAGCAGACGACGATCTGGAGGAGATGGAAGGCGGCTTCGGCGAAGACGAAGAGGAAGAGGAGATTTCCACTACGGTTTCTTCCGATGACGACGAATTAGGCGAAGAGGACGAAGTCGCGGTGGCTGCAGTGGTGGTGCCAGCTGCTCCTCCGGCTCCCCCAAAGAAGGCGGCGCCGGCCAAGGCAGCGGCGAAGAAGGCGCCGGCGAAGAAAGCACCGGCAAAAAAGGCGGCGAAAAAAGCGGCGAAGAAAGCTGTGAAAAAGGCTGCGAAGAAAGCGCCGGTGAAGAAAGCGGCGAAAAAGGCGGCGAAAAAAGCCGTGAAGAAAGCCGCGAAGAAGGCGGCGAAGAAAGCACCGGCCAGGAAGAGCGCGAAGAAAGCTGCGAAGAAGGCCAAGAAGGCGGCGAAGAAGAAGGGCCGCCGTTAGCTCAATACAACGAATGACTGAAGCGAGGGGCCGCTGAGCGCGGCCCTTTGTGTTTGCCGAGGGGTTCGGTTTGCCAAGTGCATCCGATTGCGAGAGAGGGCGATCAAAAGCCGTCCCTCGGCGGCTAAAACCGTATCCAGATCGCGGCCTTCATGACGCCCATTCGACTCGTCCGCCTGGGCGAGCTCGCTCAGAGCGGGCTTCTGAACAGCTTGCGGAAAAAGTCGTGTCGCGAGGCAGCGATCCCCCTCAGGGGCTAAGGCCCGATCCATTTGCAACGTTTTACGGCACGACTGAAGTCAAGCCCTGACACAAAACCGGCTTCGACGAGCATTTTTCCGCAGGTTCCTGAAGCCGTTCCCCTTCAAAAAAACAGCGGAGCCTTTCCGCCGCAATGTCCAGCCAATGGCGAGGCCGGAGCTGCGGGGCCCCTGATGCGCTCCGTTGGGGATAATACGTTCATGGTTTTGACTGGAGGATTCAGGCCGGATCTTCCGGTCTTTGGTGCGCAGATGCGGCTTCGCGCTTTTCTTCCTCGGTGATGGGGGCGTTGATGTCGAGGAGGCCCGCGGGGAGGCGCATTTCGAGGAGACGGTTGGGTTGGTCGATGCGGATGAGGTATTGGGCCACGAAGGGGATGAGCAGTTCGCGATCGCGGTGCGGGGGACGGTTGTGGGGGGCGGGGCGGCGAACCACGAGAAGCTCGGTGGAGGAGGAGTGGCGATCCACATCGACGATTTCCCCGAGGTCGAGGCCGTTGAGATTGAGGTCGACGACGTGGCAGCCGATGAGGTCGCCGATGTAGACGGAGCCGGGGGCCAGCGGAGCGCGCTCGGCGGCGGGAATGGCAACGGAGAAGCCGCGCAGGGCTTCGGCGTCGTTGATGGAGTCGACGCCCTGGAACTTGAGGACGATGCGGCTGCGCAGGAACCAGAAGTTGTCGAGCTGGATAGGGCGGGGACGGGAGGCGATGCGCTGGGGCGGAATGAGAAAGAGGCGGGAGCGCTGGTGGAATCGCTCGGGAAAATCGGTGAGAATCTCGGCGACCAGTTCGCCGCGCCGGCCGTGGGGACGGATCAGCCTGGCGACCAGCACCCAAGGGGAGCGAGCGGACGCTTTGGAGCTCGGCGACAGGGATGGAGAGGGCGCGGAAAGTGACGGGGTCTCCCGGACGCTCGACGGCGGAGAATCGTGCGTGGAGCTCTGCCGCGGCTGGCGGGAGATGGGTGGGCGGGGGGACGCCATTCCTTCGGCTCTCGCTAGTGCTCGTGCTCGCCGACGGCGGCTCCCTGATGGTCCTCTTCGAGAATATCGAGAGTGTAGCGATGATGGTGCTTCATGCTGACAGCGCCCAGGATCGTCCTCACCGAACGCGCAGTGCGGCCCTGCTTCCCGATCACCTTACCCACATCTGTGGGAGCGACCCGGAGCCGCAACACCGTGCTCTCGTCACGTTCCACCGCTTCCACAACTACTGCCTCGGGAATGTCGACCAACGCTCGCGCAATCTGGGTAACCAATTCCTGCATGTCATCGGGTTTGTCTGTCGTCTGATTCATCCTGCCCCCCATGGGGAAGACACAGGTCGTTCGTCTTCCGGGGCTATCGCGGATAGTACCGTAAGGCTGCGACGGGCGAAAGAATAATCCGCAGACTTTCTCACCCCGGAGTGCAAAAGTAACCAATTTGGGAGGATCGAGAGCGGGCGAACGGGAGATGCCTCCGTATATCGTTGGACTTAGGCCGCGGTGGTGGCGTCCTGGTTGCCAGACGCGCTGGTTGTGGATGCGGCAGGCTGGCCGGCAGCCGGACCGGAACGGAGCAGTTTGGCCACCCTGTCAGATGGCTGGGCCCCTTTGCCCTTCCAGTACTCGATGCGTTCAAGCTTGAGATCGACGGAAGCGGGGGTGGTCCGTGGATTGTAGGTGCCTACCACCTCCACGGAACGCCCGTTCCGGGCGCGGTCCTTTTCGATGACGACCACGCGGTAATAGGGTTGTTTGCGCGCGCCGACGCGCGCCAGACGAATCATGAGCACAATAGAACGGTCCTTTCAGATATTGGCAAAACTCAGGGGCGAATCCGGGCACTGGAGACAGGCCAGACAGTCCCAGGCCGGAGTCAACCAAAATTGATCCAGCTTCCTAAATATAGATGATCCAGCCTCCAAAATATATCAGGGAATATTGGGGGAAATGCGGGGGGCCTGGGGCGCGCCGGGGGTGAACGGAGGCGGATGAGCGCGGCGGGGAGTGTCCGAAAATGAAACAACGTGAACAACGTGACCGAGGATGACAGCCGTTGCTTAGTGGCGCGCGGATGTCTGCTGGGTGACACTCGCCCTGGACTGGGGCGGGCTGATGGCGGGCGTGGCTCTCTCCCCGCGCTCGACGGATTGGCGGAAATAGTCGAGGCAGAGCTGGAGACCGGTTCTCAGGTCGATCTTCGGTTCCCATCCGAGCAGCCGTTTTGCTTTGGCGATGTTGGGCTGGCGCTGGACGGGATCGTCCTGGGGCAGCGGCTCGAAGCGAATTTTGCTGGAGGATCCGGTTACATCGAGAATCTGCCGCGCGCATTCGAGGATGGTCCACTCGTCGGGGTTGCCGATGTTGACGGGGAGGTGCTCACTGGAACGGGAGAGGCGCAGGATGCCATCGATCTCATCGGAGACGTAGCAGAAGCTGCGGGTCTGGGTACCGTCGCCGTAGATGGTGAGGTCTTCACCGTGGAGCGCCTGGGTCATGAGATTGGAGATGACGCGACCATCGCTGCTCTGCAGGCGGGGGCCGTAGGTGTTGAAGATGCGCACCAGGCGGGTGTTGACGTGGTGGTAGCGGTGGTAAGCCATGACCAGAGCTTCGGAAAAGCGCTTGGCTTCGTCGTAAACGGAGCGGGGACCGATGGGGTTGACGTGTCCCCAGTAGCTCTCGGGCTGGGGATGCACGGTGGGATCGCCGTAGCACTCGGAGGTGGAGGCGTGGAGGAAGCCGGCGTGATATTTTCTGGCGATTTCGAGGGCGTTCTTTGTGCCTTCGGAACCGACGCGCAGGGTTTCAATGCCGAGGCGCATGTAGTCGACGGGACTGGCCGGGGAGGCAAAGTTGAAAACGAAGGCGACGGTGCCGAAGTCGAAGGGATTGCAGATGTCGTGCTCGACGAGCTCGAAGCGGCTCTCGCGCTTGAGATGGGCGAGATTGGCGGGTTTTCCGGTGGAGAAATTGTCGACGCCGACGACGCTGTGACCCTCAGCAAGGAGCGCGTCGCAAAGATGGGAACCCAGGAAACCCGCGGCGCCGGTTACGAGGATGCGCCCTGTTTTGCCGTGATTCGTCAAAAAACTCCTCCCGCCACAGCCTGAAATGGACGCCTTGCTCAATCGGATTTCTTATGGAACCGAGAGCCGGCCAGTGCAGCAAACGGCCGTGGGGAGCGCCTTGTGTCGATGCATGCCATGCTACCATGACCTTGCTCCAGCCCTTGCTTTTCAAACTCCGCAACCTCAATGAAATCAACTATCCAGGAGCAACAGGAGCGCGCATGCGGGTTCTTGTGACGGGTGGCAGCGGCTACGTCGGATCGCATACTGTGCGCGAACTGGCCGCCGCCGGGCACGAAGTCGTCATCTATGACAACCTGAGCACCGGCGACCGTCGTTTGTCGGAGGGATTTGAGTTCATCGAGGGCGAAATCGCCGACGGCGCCCGCCTTGCTCCCGTGCTTGACCGCGTCGACGCGGTCATGCATTTTGCGGCATCGGCCTATGTTGGCGAGTCCATGACCGATCCCCGCAAGTATTTCCGCAATAACGTGGAATCGGCGCTGAAGCTGATCGATGCGGTGCTCGCCAGTCCCGTCCGGACTTTTGTGTTCTCTTCCACCTGCGCTGTATACGGCATTCCGCAGGCCTGCCCGATCGACGAAGAGTCCCGGAAAGAACCCATCAATCCCTATGGCGCGACCAAGCTCTTTTTCGAGCACGTGCTCGAGGCTTATCGCGTGACCCACGGCCTGCGCTACGTGGCGCTTCGCTATTTCAATGCCGCCGGAGCGCACGCCAGCGGCCTGATCGGCGAAATCCACGATCCCGAGACCCATCTGATCCCGCTGGCCCTCAAGGCCGCGCTGGGCAGCGCCCCGCCCCTGACCATCTTCGGCAGCGACTTCGATACGCCGGACGGGACCTGCATCCGCGACTACACCCACGTCTCCGATCTGGGATCGGCTCACGTCCTGGCCCTCGAGCATTTAGCCGAGGGCGGCGCCTCCATGAGTGTCAATCTGGGAACCGGGCGCGGCACCTCGGTCCGGGAAATCGTGGACGTCTTCCATGCCCTCACGGGCATACGGATTCCGCACCAGTACGGCCCGCGCCGCGAAGGCGACCCGCCCTGCCTCTACGCCAACCCGGCACGGGCCAACGAAGTTCTGGGTTGGGTGGCCAGGCGCAATCTCGAGGACATTCTGACGTCCGCATGGGGGTGGCATCAGAAGTTCGAGTCGAAAACCGCGTAGCGTTCCGCATCGGGAAATACCGGGGTCGCCATCCCTTCAATGCGTGACCCCGTCCCGCACCCTGAGAGCGCGCTGTGCCCCTTCAATCAATTGCCGCGCGGAGTGATCCGCAGTGTGGGTGAGTCCGAGTTCGCGTGAGATTTTGCCGGCCACAGCCCGCTTCTCCGGGTGATCGATCAGATCGGCAAGAATTTCCGAGAGGACGGCGACATTTCCCACGGGAAAGACCCACCCATTCCTGCCCACCTGGACATCGTCGGTAGGCCCCCGGCTGCCCACGCGGTCCGACACAACAATCGGCAGGCTGCAATAGAGAGCCTCACTGATCGCCACGGGGTGCGGATCCATTGTCGCCGGGTGAGCGTAAACATCCGAGGCTATGTAGCATTCGGGCAGTTTGTCGACATCCACAAACCCGAGGAAGCGCACGGCCGGGCTCGCGGGCCTGGCCAGTTCCTCGAGCCTGGCCCGGTCCACACCGTTGCCGGCCAGCAGAAGGACTGCGGAACGCCGGCCGCCCGCAGTGGCCTGGACAAACGCCTGGATGAGGTCTGCCTGTGCTTTGCGCGGAATCAGCTTGCCCACGCACAGAATCGCTACTGCGTCCGGTGCGATGCCCAATCTCCCCCGCGTGGCCTGCCGCAGCTCATCGCGTTTGGCCAGCAGCTGGTCGTAATACGTGCTGTCAATCGGCCATGACAGGCGCAGAAATCGATCGGCGCTGGCGCCATAGTGTTCGAAGTATTTGCCGTTCTCATCGCCCATGGTCAGAAACTGATGAATCCCGCTGAAGAGGCGGGGGAGCACCAGCCTCTTGATGAGGCGCGCATGCCACGGCCGCGGATGCAGCAGTTCGCTGTCCGTTGTGATCATAGTGGCGGCCCCCGATGTACGGGCCCACCGCAGTGCCGCCCGCAGGTAAGGCAGGTGATATCCGTTCACATGCAGAACATCCGGCTGAAATTTCTTCAGTTCCTCTACCACCGCCGCGGAGCGCGAGGATGCAGGTGCTTCGATGATCCGGTGCGGGTATCCTTCGAGGATATTGTCCTGCCACTTCACGACTTGCCCGAAGTCTTTGTCGAAACGCGCGCCGGCTCCACCTTCGGCAAAGATGACCTGCAGATCGACGCGCCCATCCGCCGCGATCTGCTGATACATTGGGCAAAGGTATTGAATCGGATGCGAAACCACCATGGCCACGCGAAGACGCATTCCATTGCTCCTGTTGCCGAACGGATTCCCGTTCGCGAGTCTTCTGTTCAAAAAGTATCAGGAGGCGCGGACGCCGTGGGCGGGTAGAAGATGCTGTGCGCTGGACGCCGCGTACGCCAAGGTATCGATGATGAAATAATATCTTCCTGCAAGTCATCGAGCGATGCAGCTTTGAGGAGGATGGGACTGGATTGCGCCAGGCGCTGGCGCTCACGGTTTCGGGCTTCGAGGCATGAGGAACGCCCCATAGCTGATTCTGAAAGGCTGCTGCAGACCTTCGCGGATGCCGGTCAAGAGAATCAGCAAGCATGGATGCAGAGTCAGTCGGATCGGTCAGGACGCCTAGTTGAATCTTCCTCGTAAGCGCCGCATCCTGTATCCCTGCGATACGTCGCGGGGAGCCACTTCGGGCTATCGATCGCGAAGCCTGCGGCGTCTGGGTCAGGATTTGTTTGTCTTCGAAATGCCGCGTTACCGGCCACGCACCAGACTTATGCGGTTCATCACCCACCGGCTGCCGATGGGGCCACTCGTGCATCGCGTCAACCGGGACCTGCTGCGGGCGGTGCACGAGTTCCGGCCGGACGTCGTGTTCTTCGATAAGCCCATCTTGTTTACGAGAGACACGATTCTGGAGATCAAACAGACCGGCGCGCAAACCGTTTGTTATAACCAGGACAACCCATTCGGCCCACGGAACGATGGCTGCTGGCACCAGTTCTACAAAGTCTTCCGACTTTTCGATCTACATTGCGCGATCCGCAAGACAGATGCGGTCCGGTTTGAGGAGTGGGGCCTGAATTGGGTGCAAACGATGTTCAACTATGAGCCGAGCGCTCATTTTCCACCTGGCGAAGGGTGGTCCGACAGCATGCGCACCCGCCCCGTTTCATATATCGGCAGCCCTTATGAAGAGCGGCCCGAGTTTCTGCGACAGCTAGGAGAGGATCAACATATTCCCCTCGTCATTGCCGGGAGCCGTTGGAAGGAGTGCCTTTCTCCACGGCTCTTTCGCCAATATGTCTTAGATGGGCCGCTCTATGATTCAGACTACCGGGATGCGATCTGGCGGTCGCGCATCAATCTCAGCTTCATTAGCCGGTTGAACGAAGACGACATTGCCCATAAGAGCGTGGAAATTGCGGCGTGTCAGGGTTTCCTGCTCGCTGTCCGCTGCGAAGGTCATCAGGCTATTTTCGAGGAGGACCGCGAGGCCGTCTTTTTCTCATCGGTCGAGGAGTGCGCCGACAAGTGCCGCTTCTACCTGGAACGCCCGGAGTTGAGAGAAGCCATTGCGCGGCGAGGGTGTGAGCGCGCGGTTCGCTCCGGCTACGACGACGACACGCAACTTGCACGTATCCTGAACTTCCTGGATGGGCAGCGCGGGATGTGACTCCTCGCAATGCGTAGAAAAGATCAGAGGTTATCCGGCGAACGGCTCGGCACGAAGAGAGATCGCCGAACGCGCTCATGCTGCCGTGGCTGCGCAGCATCAGTACAGCGATTGTGCAACGCAGCTCCTTCGACTAGTGGATGAAGTGGGCGCCGGGAGAATGTTCTGACCCATCATTGGGGACGGTGGGCACCTACCGCGAAAAGTGGCCTCAGCTTGTTTTTCTGCGGGGCCGCTGCCCGCTCGCCGCCTGTGGGGATGAAGCGGATGCACCAGGCGACGCACCAGGAAATAAGAAGGACGTAGATTGGGCCTTTGATCATCGTCTCGGCAATCAAGCCTCCCATGCTGCTTCCCGTGGTCATCACCATTACTGTCGCCACCGTCCCCCAGGGACGGCTTATATCGAAGATGCTTTCATAGACAATATAGACCGCCGGGAATACCAAGAATCCAAGGGCCACGACGCCGAGCCAGCTGAACGCTCCATAACTGTCCGCAATGGGGGTGACTGTGGTGAACGTAGTTACAAATTCGTCCCCCTCCTGGCCGTCGAGGTGGCCCAAATATTCGTTGGCGCCTATGTCCGGCTTGTTTCGATAAAGGAAACGGGGTATTTCCGACAGCAAGTCAAGCTTTAATGATGTAAAGCCGTAATGGAACCCAGAGGAGCACGCATTGATCAGAGTGCTGTCATCGCCAATCACGACGATCCGGTTCAGGGTGACGGCGCCGACCGAAGGGAAATAATTTACCAGTCCGGCCCCTGCCAGTTGGCCTGCACCAACGTCATATGTGATGGTTGCCCATTGCGACGGAGCCGTTTGTAATAGTCGCCACATGGTCGCGGCTTGTGCTTTGATGGTTGGATCGCCTTTCCAGGCGCGCGTCCACAAATAAAGCGGGGAAATGAAGAGAAACAACACCGCCGTAAGCCCAGCGGCCGCGGCAAAGTGCTTCCTTCTGAAGCGGAAATTCCGCAGATAGCAGGTCAAGAAGATTATCACGAAGGGCTGCATGAAGGCACCCCGGGCAGCCCCCACGAAGCTCAACAAAACCATAGTGAGAGTGGGCCACACCGCCATCCACCCGATGCTGTGGCGACCGCTGGTGGCTCGAATCCGGTTGTCCACCGCAACGACGAGCGAAAACGGAAGCAGGTAGGCGAGCGCGCGCGCGAAACCGTGAGCGGATGAGGTTGACGCTGCTCTTCCTGCCAGATTCAGAGCCGTGAAGCTGACGCTGCCGACCATCCCCCCTGCCAGGGCGATTGCATAAACGTATCTTGACTGCGCCTCGGTCATTACTTCCGAGGGCTTGGGAAGAGAGAGGCGCAAACGGGAGAACGTAAACGTGCCCAACATCAGGGAGAAGAAAAAGACGGCGTAGACGGTGATTGTTAACTGGGGCACATCCAGGTGCTGATCTGCGGGCTCGAACAAGACAACTTTCCCAACTTGCCCGATAACGAGTGTGCTGAGCGCAAAGGCCGTAAATCCGATCCCGCCGATAGTGCCCATGCCGCCAAGCACATTGTATGTGACAC
>JASHPM010000327.1 GCA_030038115.1 Acidobacteriaceae bacterium
GCGTTCCTGGGGTGCTACCCCCCAGGGGGGTGGGGCTCCGGCATGTCGTTGTTTTCACGGGATTTATAAAGTTGTCAAGTTTGATATCCCCCCTGGCAGGGCTGAAGTTGATGGGGTTCACGGCCGAGTGTGAATCACACTCGGCCGAGTTGGGGCGAGCGCAAAGACGGTCAGCGATGAAGCGGTCAGCGATAAGGCGGTCAGCGCAAAGACGGTCAGCAAAGGGCCAAGGTGGAGTGAGCGAAGGTCGGGCGGTGGTCACGCCAGGGAAAAAAGCGGGGCCTTCGGCCTTGCCCACATCCCAAAAGCAGGGACAGGGGGCACAGCGATTGGTTTGCGTGTCCACGAGCAGAAGCACCTTCCTCCAGCAATAGAAAAGGCCGCCGAAAGGCGGCCTTTTTTTTCACTCTATAGCTTCAGAATACCAGACCCAGAGAATTAGAAGGCCAACTTTCTGGTAGTGGTGCAGTTTGAATTTCCACAGGCCAGCCGCGATTTCAGGACGGCGGTAGACTTGGGGCATGGCCACAAAGAAGAAGCCTGCTCCGAAGCTGAAACGGAAACCAGTGAAGCGAACGCGCCGCGAAGATGTGAACCAGACCGCAGCGCGGATCGTTCGAGAAGCTACGAAGGCGTAGGGACGATTTCGGGTGACGCGGCACCTTCAGGAAATGCCAATTTTTTGGCAGTAGTCGAGATCGCCCCATTTGCCGCCTCATAGCTTTGAATGAGCCGATCTAACTGGTCTCGAAGAACTTTTGCGTTCCGCCAGCTAAGGGTGATGGCGGCCCTTTCCTCAGCTTTTGCGAAAAACACTGGTCCAGGCGTAGGCCGTTTTGGGTCGTTGACGAGTTGAGCGAATCTGATCCTCACGTCATCTAGCGACCACTGCATCACCGTTAGGTTGCTATAAGTCTCCACGATTCCCAACGCCGAGGGAATCCATTCGGGAAGCGTTTGCTGTAGTCCTTTCGGTTGTTGGGGCATTAGAAAGCTCCTACCGCCTGTTCGTAGGCAGTGGCTTGTTCGCAGGCATTGGCCTGTTCGTAGGCATTAACGCGCTGAACGGATGGCTTATCGAAGGCATCGGCAGGATTCCCGTCAGTTCTCCCCATTGCAGCACCTTCATTGGGCATGGGCAGTAAGAGGCCATCTACCTCAAAACTCTCAGTGCGGGGATTCCGGAAGGCTTCGTCTTCTGCCAAACGCACAACCTCGAAGGATGCTGGAGAGAATAGATTTTCCCATCGCAACATTTCGCTGAACGGCACAAATTTCACGACCACGCCAACACGCAGTCCGGCGGCGATCTTGGCTATCGTTTCGAGCGTCATGTTGGCCGCACCTGGAGTCTCGAACATGGAGACCCGGGACTGATGCTCTCCAGCTTCCCTAGCCAGATCGCGCTGGAAGGGCATGGGCGGATCGATGGAACTGAGACGAAGAGCGCGAATCTGGGCCGGAACCAAGACAGCCAGCTTAGAGTTGATATATGACACTCTTGATTCCTGGTTTTCCAGTAACCTATATATCCGTTCGGACCTTTCGCTCATTAAACATATCTCCTGATTTTATGGAATTTGCGCGTTTCTTGGCGGTGTCAAGACAGTTAACTGGCTGATAGACCTTCTGCTTGTGGTTGCAGCCGAGCAGGAAAATAGCGGTCTTCGGCTGACCTTTCGCGAATACCCCGAGCAGTCTCTGCTGGATTTTCGTCGTGAGGTCTCGGAATCGCCACTCCCAAATTCCAGCATTTTTGCCGTGCAGCATCTCGCAACCAGACCACTGGCTCGGATGAGAGGCTTTTGAGTTCGCTTTGAGGAGAGCGTCAAAAATGTCGCGGCCTTGCTCGGAGAGACTCCGATACCAGATGTCGATGTCATCGGCATAGTCGAGGAACCGCCACTGCGATACGGCAATGGTATCACTTTTTTATGATTTGGCAAAGACTTTTTCCTTGCTTTTTAGAAATCATTTATATATGATTTCTACAGATCGGGAAAGAGCAGCAAGGTGAATCGACTCAGCACAGCCAAACGGGTTCAGGTCATTGCCGCCCTTGTCGAAGGCTCCAGCATTAACGCCATTGCCAGAATGACCGGCGTCGCAAAGCATACCATCCTCAAGCTGCTGGAGGATATGGGTTGTATCTGCGCTGCCTATCACCATCGGAACGTTCGCGGACTCAAGGTAAAACGGCTTCAGGCAGATGAAATTTGGGCCTTCGTTGGCGCGAAGAAAAAGAACGTCACGCTCGAACAGAAGGCGCAGGGCTGGGGCGATGCATGGACATGGGTCGGACTGGACGCCGATACAAAATTGTGCGTCTCCTACCTGCTTGGTGATCGCGGCAAGGATAGCGCCTTTGCCTTCATCCTGGACTGCGCGGAACGCGTCGTTGGCCGTCCCCAACTCACCACGGACGCCCTGAAGCTCTATCCCGATGCCGTTGAAGAAGTGTTCGGGAGCAATATCGACTACGCTCAGCTCCACAAGATTTATGGCGCTCCGACTGAAGAAGACTACCGGCGCTATTCCCCGGCAAAGTGCATCGGCTGCGACATGAAAACGGTCATGGGCGATCCCGACCCGGCGCACGTCTCCACGTCCTACGTGGAGCGCCAAAACCTCACGATGCGGATGGGGATGCGGCGGTTTACCCGGCTGACCAACGGATTCTCAAAGAAACTGGAGAACCACGGTCATGCCGTCGCGCTGCACTTCATGCACTACAACTTTTGCCGAATCCACAAGACGTTGCGCGTGACGCCCGCGATGGAGGCTGGCCTAACGGACCATGTTTGGACAATGGAAGAGCTGGTCGGCTTACTTTGACCACGCAGCAACACTGGCGGCATAGGAGGCCGCACACATGACCAAATACGATGGACAGAAATTTACGAAGGGCGCCTTCGTCATGGAAGACTGCTACTTCGTCAACTGCGTCTTGACCGATTGCGAGCTGTTTTACTCGGGTGGCGAGGTGGAGTGGGCGAATACAACATTTGAGAACTGCCGGTGGCATTGGCGTGGACCTGCTGGCTACACGGTCCGACTTCTCCAACAGCAGGGAATGATGAAGGCCCCGCCGACAGCACAACCGACTCCGGCGAGTAGCTCGAAGATGATGAACTAGATTTCCTGGGCATGAACCGCGCTCCTTTAGTTGCTGGGAATTTCCATTTTACACAGTGACCCAAATACCGTGACCTCGGTACCCTTGCGGTCCACAGCTACTTCCTGCCATCCTCAATCATCCGTTACTCAGATGTGCGTTTGGGCCGCCGACTCTTGAGGAGGATCAGGCGGCCCGACTTTTGAGGTTTGACAGTACAACGGTTCGGGCCTTACGCTGTGGCCAACTCAACGTGTAGTTCTTCAGGAAACGCCGCCATTCGCTGGCGGCGTCCTTTTCCCGCAATCTGATAGCCACGTTCAGGGTCTTTCACCTCATCAAGCGGCAAACTGCACCACTACCAACTTTCTCGACTTTCTTTGGCATGGAAGTGGTGTGGAATAAGGGAAGTGCCGATTTGGGAAGGGCGCGGGGGTTGACAAGTTTTCCACATTTGGGGGTTGGGGCTGCCCTGCGTGTTTTCTGGGTAGGAGTGGGTTCGGAATTCCACCGCTCGCCGCCAAGCGAACCCCTTGCTGAGCGAATTCGGTATAGCGGGGTCAAGGTGCCGGCGCGGCCTGTTTATACCTCGGCGCGGCACAGGAAGAGCTGCGCGATCAGGGGGAAGAGGGGGAGGACGGCGAGCCGTTCGAGGATGGACGTGGCGGCATGCGGGACGAGGTGGACGTTCCGGGGGAAATCGATGAAGGGCTGGAAGAGGAGGTCGGGATAGTACGGCGCCCAGGACTCAAGGTGAAGGTAGATTTCCCAGCCAAGGAGGAGCCAGGCGACGAGGAAACCGATGCAGAAGAGCAGGCCGCGGGTGGAATGGCGGAAGAGGGTGGTTCCGCAATGGGTGACGCTGAAGATGAGAGCGACCAAAAGGAAGGCGCAGAGAACGGAGATGGCAGTGGCCCCAGAGGAGACGGCGGATTCGACCCAGACGGGATGGTTGTGGCTATCGAGCCGCATGTAGCCGATGCGGAGGAAATGAAAGCGGAGGGTCCCCCAGTAGAAAAGACCCGTGAGTGCAAGCAGCAGAGCGATGGCGGCGAGGCCGGAGAGCCACTCGATCCAGACGAAGGAGGGGCGGCGGGCGGGACGGGTGAGCATCCAGTAACCGATGCCATTGCCGATGTCGCGCCCGATGCCGCGGGTGCCCATGCCCCAGGCCAAAAACGCAAAGGTGAAGGTCTGCACATTGACGAAGACGCCCATGATGGCTGCGAGGACATCCATGCCATTGGGGGCAAACTGCGGGCTGGTTTCGATCATGTGGGGGTGGGCAAGGGCGCCAGCCAGAAGAAGCGCGAGCCACCCCAGGCCTACGAAGACGAAAACACGAAGATCACGCCAGCACTTCCACAGGATCATGGCTGTTCTCCTTTCCGACCAGTTCGAGGAAGATTTCGGAGAGGTTCATGGGGGAGACGTCGAGGATGAAGGCGCCGTGGGTGCGGAGGGCGCTGGCGAAATCCTCGGAGCCGGAGCGGACGACGTATTCGACGACGCCATCTGTATCGGTGGCGGTGACAATTGTGGGCCCCTGACGGGGAAGGCTTTGGCCGGAGGCACGGATGCGGGCGTAGCCGGCGCGAATGTCGTCGAGCTGAGCCTCGAGCAGCAGGCGGCCGTGATGGATGATGCCGACCCAGTCGGCGATCTTCTCGACTTCGGACAGGTGGTGCGAGGAGAGGAGGAGAGTGCGGCCGCCGGAGGCAAAGTCGTCGATCAGAAAGCGGAGGAGCTGGTCGGTGATGACGGGGTCGAGGCCGGTGGTGGGCTCGTCGAGAATGAGGAGCTCGGCGCCCTGGGCAAGAGCGAGGAGAAGGCAAAGTTTGGTGCGGTTGCCGTGGGAGAGCTTGCGGAATTTCCAGTTCATGGGGATTTCGAGGGCCTCGGCGTATTTCCTGGCGAGCGCGTCGGACCAGGCCGGGAAAAAGCCGCGATTGAAGCGGACCAGGTCGTTGCCGGTCATGGAAGGGAGCAGCGCTCTCTCGATGACAAAGCCGGTGCGGGCGAGGATGGCGAGACGATCCTGTTGCGGATCGAGGCCGAGTACGCGGGCTTCGCCGGCGGAGGGATGGGCAAGGCCGGCGAAGACGCGAATGGCGGTGGTCTTCCCTGCTCCGTTGCGGCCGAGGAAGCCGTAGACGGCGCCGCGGGGCACAGTGAGGGTAAGGCCGTCCAGAGCGGCCAGCTTGCCGTAGCGCTTAACGAGGGAGCGGGTTTCGACCACGGGATCACTCATGGGTGTCTCCGAGTGCGTTGAAGGATTGTTCGAGGAGGCGGAGGGTCTCCTCGCGGGAGAGGCGCAGCTGGCTGGCTTCGACGGCGAGTTGCGTAGCGAGGGGCCTGAGGCGGCGGATTTTTTCCGTGCGCAGGAGGCCGGGAGACTGCTGGTTGACGTAACAGCCGCCTCCGGGGACAGTGCGGAGGACGCCGTCGCGGTCGAGATTCTGGAAGGCGCGGGCGACGGTGTTGGGGTTGACGCGCAGTTCGGCGGCGAGTTTGCGGACGGAAGGGAGGGGGTCGTCGTGACGGAGGGCTCCGGCGGCAACGGCGTGGCGGACCTGGGTTTCGATCTGGAGGTAGATGGGGACGCCGGAAGCGGGATGGACGCGGAAGAGCACGGTGGGGAGACAATCCGTACTAATACAGTAATACAGTTGAAGAATCTGTCAAGGCATATTTGCATCGCAGCTGGGCCGCGGGGGGATTCAAATTGGGACAGGGATTCCCGTTTTGTTGCAGGTTGGGGCGGATTGTGACGATAAAGCTCGGGGGGGCTAAAGTTTGGGCGCGGGGCGTCGGTGGGACGCCTGAGTGGGAACGTCCGGCGCGGGCCCGAAGCGAGGTGCGCGGTGCGGGGCCGTTGGCTGTTCAGGGTGAAGATGTACGAGGTCCTGGCGATGCTGTTTGCGTGGCTGGGCGCGTGGGGGCAGGCGCCCGCGGTTCCGGGCGCGAAGGATGCAGACGCGAAGGGAGCCGAGGCCAAAGAGGTTGCGCTGGGGAGCTACTCGCTGGTGACGACGGACACGGAGGCGTCGGGGACGGCGCACTGGCTGAATCCGCCGCTGACGATTGAGGTACCGGCGGGGACGGAGTATGTGCCGGCGGAGACGGCGGGGAACCTGACGGTTCCGGCACAATTTGCGGCGGATGGTTTTGGCGCGCGCCGCTATGAATGCGCGGCCGCTACGCCGACGGGCGATGCACCCAGGGGCGGGGGCTGCAAGGCGCTGGACGAGACCGAGCTGACGATCCGGGACGCGAACACGATTGGGTATCACATTGTGACGCATGGGGCGGCGGTGAAGCTGACGGTGAACCTGGAAGTGCGGGACATCCTGCCGGTTTCGCGCGGCGGGCCGAGCTGGGAGTGGCACGCGGGCGAGGTGATTTTTGTTACGGTGCCGAAGGCGACGGGGGAGTTTCATTTTGTCTCGGAGATTCTGGTGGGGGACTGGAATGGCGAGGCGATCGTGTTCGAGGTGGGGAAGGATTTGCCGGAGAGCGCGAAGAAGGGGCTGGAGGATCTGGGGGTGAAGCAGGATTTGGGAGACAGGGTGCTGTACAGCTTTCGGGTGAAAAAGGCAGGGAGTAGCCGGTAGCCTGTAGCCGGTGGCTGGGAGCCGGTAGCTGAGCCAGGAGCCGCGGGGGCGGCGCGTGCCCCGGGGTCTCCAGGCGAACGCAGTTCGCTGGGGTGGGAAGCGAAGCGCACGCGCGAGCCAGGTTTATCCCGCTTCCACAGTTACTGTGTCCTGACTGGCACCTGCTCTGAGCAGCCGATCTTCGATGGATCGGCTGCGTCAAGAGCATTTCTTCGAGATACACCAACTGTGGAAGCGGGCCAGGCGAAGGACGTGCGGCGATGCCCGGGGCGGGAGAATTGCTTCTCCTGCGATCAGAACCGTGCGCGGGAGCGGGGCGCGCACGTCCGAGACGAAACGTGGCGATGAGCCCCGGAGGCGGATGGCCGGATGCACGCCCATCCGGCGGGCGGGGCGTTACGCCAGGGAGGACGGAGGGTGCAGGCGCCGCCAATGAGAAACTGCCGGCGCGGGATGTCGGGCGGATGCGCCGGGTGGCGCGCTTAGTAAACGTCGCGGAGGTAGCGTTTCTGCTTCTTCATCTCGGCGAGGAACTCGGTCGCATACTCGGGACCGCGGCCGCTGTGGGTGGCGACGGCCTGGAGTAAGGCGGTCTCGACGTCGGGGGCCATCCGTTTGGAGTCGCCGCAGACATAGAAGTACGCGCCCTGGTCGAGCCAGCGCCAGAGCTCGGCGGAGTTCTCGCGGATGCGGTCCTGGACATAAATCTTGAAGGACTGATCGCGGGAAAAGGCGAGATCGAGACGCTGAAGAGTGCCGTTGGATTGCCAGCGCTCGAAGTCTTCGCGATAGAGGAAGTCCTGGGAAGCGCGCTGATCGCCGAAGAAGAGCCACATGGGCCAGCGGCCGCAGCCGGCCTGTTTGTGTTGCAGGTAGGCGCGGAAGGGAGCGACGCCGGTGCCGGGGCCAACCATGATGACGGGGACATCGGGCGAAGCGGGCAAGCGGAAGAGCTGGTTGGAGTGGATAAAGATGGGCAGCGTGCCACCGGCCGGGACGCGCTCGCCGATGTAGTGGGAGCAAACGCCGACGCGTTTGTGGCCGTGGCTTTCGAACTTGACGACGCGAACGGAGAGGTCGATGAGGCGGGGATGGAGGGCCTGACTGGAGGAGATGGAATAGAGGCGCGGGGCGAGGCGCGGGAGGAGTTTGAAGAGTTGCTGGGGGTCGTCGAGCCTGGCGGGGCAGTGCTCGAGGATATCGATGAACTCGCGGCCCCAGAGGTACGCGTCAAGTTTTTCTTTGTTGCCGGGTTCGGCGAGGGCGGAGAGCTCGGGATTGCCGGTATGCTTGGCCCAGCCGCGCAGAGTGGAGCTGGAAAGCTTGCCGATCATGAGCCAGGAGGTGAGGGCTTCGCGGACGGTGGTGGCCTTGCCGTAGAAGTCGTTGACGGGCTCGTCGCCGGTGAGTTGCAGGCGCTCGATGACCAGATCGACGGCGGCGCAGGTGTTGATGGGGAGGACGCCGGCGGAATCGCCAGGAAGGTACTCAATGCCGGAGCCGGCGAGGTCGAGCTCGATGTGGCGGGTTTCTTTTTCCGAGCCAGGGCCGGTGAGGAGATGGTTGTCGAGGACGGTGGCGGGGTAAGGATTGTTGCGAGTCCATGAGGTGCGCTCCGCGGTGGGAGCCGTTTCCAGTGTGTCGGGCGCCTGAGCCTGCATTCTTCTCCTTATCCCTATCGTATTAGACGCAGATCACACCTGTTCAGATTGTAATGGCCGCGTGCTGACAAGAGTACGAGGCGATGGTGAGAGGGGGCGGTGATAGAAGTCACAGGGTCGCCTGTTACTTTCGGTCGAGCGGGGAGGCGATGGGGGCTCCGATCACACTGCCTCGTGCTATGGCCGGGTGACCGACGCCACGTCGTCCCGTGCACCGTAATCGGGGTCTGCATTCTTCCAGATCTCGAGAAGCTGACGCCGGGTCCGGGCGGCTGCCGCCTTATCACCCATCGCGCTCTCCGCGCGCGCCAGGCCCCGCAGCGATTGGGTTCTCTGCGGAGCGCGTTGCAGTGAGGCTTGAAACGCGGCCAGCGCGGGCGCATTTTTGTTCTCTTTCAAAAGGAGCTCACCCAGGAGCTCGTAAGAGGGCTTTTCGGGACTGGGAGGGCCAAAGGCGTACGGCAATGCTTCGCCGACCGCGACCGCCTGCCGGGCCATGGCGATCGCTTCATCTGCGCGGCCTTCAGCGGACAAAACAGCGGCCTGGAGCTGCAATTTCTGAATTTGCGGAACCTGGCGCATGGGATCAGCCGGCGGCGTACCGGCTCGATCGAAGACAGCCGGACTTTGCGGGACAAGCTCGGTCAGTGTGGCGAGTGCGTATCTGGCGGTGGGCAGATCGCCGCGTTCAGCGGCGGCGAACCCGGTGGCGAAGGCATCGTTGATTTCTGAGATGAGCGCCTCGCCCATATCCAGTTTCCAGCCGACCACTTCATCCTGCCAGCGGCCGGTGTCGACGAGGTAGCGGGCACGCATCTCGACGAAAGAGGAGACACTGGCATCGTCGGGATCGACGACATTGCGCGCTCGGGCCGCCATGCCGGGTTGCGAGGCTTCGTCACGACAGGCGGCGACGACTTTCTTCGCCTCGGCGATGCGACCCAGTTCGAGGTATCCGTATTCG
>JASHPM010000036.1 GCA_030038115.1 Acidobacteriaceae bacterium
GCGCGCACCAGCCAAAGTTCGGAATGTTTGTGCTTCTCCTCCGGCTCGTGCTGCGCGCCCACGGCGAGATACGACACGTGCGCTTCGCAGCCGATGTCCGTGGGCAATATGCCGTGAAAGAAGCTGTGCCCCGAACGGCCGGCGAATTGCTCCGGCGGCGTGAAGCCCTGCCAGACGCCGGTTTCAATCGGAGTCCGATTTGCAGCCGGTCCTGCCGGCGAACTGAGCTGCGATTGGGCGAGAGCAGGCAGGCTGGCGGCGAGCGTGGGAAGCAACGCGGCAAAGGCGCGGCGGTCCATAGAATGTCTCCTGAGGTCAGAGACCTGACCCGCAGCAGTATAGCCGCGCGGGGAGATCGATCACTCCACACTTCGTTCTATTTTGGAACGCCCGGAACATTCCAGCCCGCGCCACAACTTCCTGGGCGTGATCTGCCTTAGTCGCTGATCGTCTCGCCGGGCACGAAATCGAGCTTGAGGACCGTGATGTCGTCCTCCTGTCCAAACGATTGCGCCGCAGAGGCAATTTCTTCAGCCGTCTGATGAGAGATGGCGGCGGCGCGATCGAAGCCGAAGAGTTCCCCCGATCCTTTCTGGGCTTCAACCACGCCATCGGAGATGAAGGTCAGTGAATCGCCGGGCGAGAGATGCACATCGGCCTCGCCATACCTCGCATCCGCTGTGATCCCCAGGGGTAGCCCGGGATCGAGCTTCATCTCTTCGCCGTTGCGATACGGCGGCAGGTGACCCGCGTTCGCCAGAGTCAGAGTACCGATTGCCGAAAGTTCCGCGCACAGGCAGGTCGCAAATCCGCCCAGGCGCATCCCCGTCAGCACGCTATTCAGGTGGTCCAGCAGTGCAGCTGGAGAATAGGTGTCTCGCCCCTGCGCTGCGCCCAGCAATACCGCGGCCGCCATCGCCGCTGCTGCTCCCTTGCCGCTGACGTCCCCCAGCAAAATGCGCTGGCGGCCATCCGGCAACATCGAGCAGCTGTAGAAATCGCCGCCCACCTCACGGATCGGATGAAACGCGACGGCCAGCCGGATGCCCGGCAAAGTGTCCAGCACCGACGGCGCCAGAATCCGCTGTACCTGCTGAGCCGCCTGCATTTCGCCGGCCAGCACTGCCCGCTCACGCGACGTCTGCCGCTGTTCACGAGATAACAACGTAAGCAGGCCAATGAGCACACCCAGCGTGGCCACCGCCTCAAAGTCTGCGACAACGTTGCTCCAGCGGCTTTGCAGGTTGGGCAAGCCGACAAGCTGAGCGCCGGTGAAGCGTACGAAAAAGAACGCCATCATGGTCGCTCCCCAAATCATGCAAAGCGCAGCCAGTGGCTTGATGCGAGGCGAGAGCTTGCGCCATGGCCAGAAGGCCAAAAAGGGAGCGGTCGATTCCAGAACCGAGGCGAGCTGGGAGAGAGCGCCGAACCGGTGCGCTCGCAGCGCATCAAGCCACAGCGATTGCGCGGGGGAAAGCAGCGGAATCGCCGCGGTAACGAAATAAATGGCCGTCGCGGCGGCGATCAGGATCCAGAAAAACCAGGGAACGCGCCGGCCCGCCAGTGCGAAGAAGAAAAGAGTCCGGCAGATGTTGGTTGCCAGCGCGGGAACGGCCCAAAGAGCGAAGTAAACGCCAGCCGGGTAATTGATGAGACCGGCGATCCCCAGATAGTTCAGATAAATCGGCGGCAAAGCGATGCAGTTAATGCCCAGGAGGAGCAATTCGGAACGGCTGCGGTCGTTGAGCCACAGGCCGAGAACGATGAGCCCGACGATGCCGACAATGCAAAAGCAAAGAGCCGGGATGAGGAAGGGTGCGCTTCGTGTCACGATCGCGGCGCTGCGGTGATCGCGCAGGTTATCGAGGTTGCCCGCAAGCAAGTCCAGCCCAGGGTATGGGCCGAAAGGAACCGCGGATGTATAGCGCCACGTGGTGCGAAGCGCGATGGTCGACGGACCGGACAAATCGCCCGCAAGAGGCCAGTTGCGAATCAGGTTCATGCTGAAACCGCCGCTGTTGAGATTCCCGGCGGAGCCGACCGCTCTGCCATTCACATACAACTGATAGGCGGCATAGAGGCGAATCTGCAGGGCGGGCTGAGGCGAATCCCTCAGAAGCGAAAGATCGGCGTGACAACGAATCCAGATGTGCGGCTGCGGAGGGTTCTGTTCCCAGGCGGAATAAGGCGCCCAGCCGGTCTCATCGATGGTCGCAGCCGCCCAGGCCGGGTCATCCCCGGCGCGCCAGACGCACTGCCCAGGCGGGATATTCACCTCCTGCGCGAAGAGCATGGCAGGAAGAAAAAGCCACAGAAAAACAAGGACCTTGCGCATGCGCCCTCACCGAACCGGCCCGTGCTTCCGAAACTGCCATCTCTCTGCCAGGCATCACCACCAGCGACAGCCTGGTTTATGCGCCACGATTCGAACGGCGTGCGTCGAGACCCGGCTCCAGCAGCGGTTCATGAAACTCTGGCCGATTATAGATGCCCGGACCCGGCTGGTCGGGCAGTCCGGTCCGATAGAACCTCGTCACGCCGCATTACCGCCGCAACCCCAGCAGCCGGCGCAACATCCCCATGTTGCCGATGCCCATCCACTGCGTGACAGCCAGATAGAGGGCTGCGTACGGAATGAGCACGCAGGGGCCGACCAGCAGGGGGCGATGGAAGGGGAGCACCCGCTTGATGCCATAACCCACGGCCGCGGCGGCCACGGCGGCCAGCCACAGGCGGAGAATGCGCGATGCGCCCGACGGCACCGCCCCGATGCGTTTGTTCATCGCGGCGCGCAGCAGCAGGAACTCCAGCCATCCCGCAATGCCGGCGGAGAAGGTCAGACCCGCGGTGCCCCAGCGCTGGTCCAGTCCCAGCAGCCGCGGCAGGGGCAGCGCACAGAGATAGCCGAGGCCGAGCGTGAGCGCAACGCGAATCACGGCGAAGTTCAGTGGCGTGCGTGTGTCGCGCAGCGCATAGAAAGCCGAGGAATAGAGGCGCCCCGAGGTGGATGCAAGCAGGCCGACGGAGGAGCCGGCCAGCACCGCCCAGACAAACAGAACATCGGCGTGCTGGAAATGTCCGGTGTGATAGATAAACGCGACGATGACATCGCCGAGCAGCACGAAGCCCGCGGCCGAAGGGATGACGAAAAAGGCGATCTGCTGCAGCCCCTGCTGCAGCCGTCCGCGCAAAGCCCTGGCGACCTCGGTTACGGTGCCCAGTTCGCTGGACATCGCGGGCAGCTCGGCAGCGGAAATCGCCATGCCGAAGAGGCTCACCGGCAGCGTGTAAAGAGTCTGCGCGTAGGCCAGCGCGGCGACGGCTCCCGTGCCCAGGAAACTGCCCAGCCACGAATCGACGTAGGCGCTGATCTGCACAACACCCCGGCTCAGAAAGACGGGGAAGAAATTCATGCTGACGGTGCGCACATGCAGATTGGCGAAGCTCAGGCGCAGGCGCAGCGGCCACAGGAATTTGAGCACCGTGGGCAGCTGCACGGCGAACTGCAGGGCGCTGCCGGCAACCGAGCCGATAGCGAGCAGCACGGCGAGGCGCGATTCGGTGTGGTGACGCCCTCCCCACAGCAGCGTCGCGATCATGGCAATGTTCCAGACCACGGGAGCAGCGTAGGAGAGGAAGAATTTGCGGTGACTGTTCAGAATGCCGAGGCACCACGCCGAGAAGACCAGCAGGGCCGCGCCGGGGAAGAGAATCTGCACCAGGCGGATCGTGAGCAGGCGTTTTGCGCCATGAAACCCAGGGGCGATGGCGTCGATCAGCCAGGGCGTGGCGAAGATCCCGGCGACGACAAGGATGGTGGTGACGAAGAACAAAAGGGCGAAGATCGCTTCAGCCAGCTGCGAAGCTTCCTCATGCCGCTCTTCGGCGTTCAGGCGCGCATAGACCGGGATGAAGGAGGCGGAGAGTACACCCTCGCCAAACAGGTTCTGCAGAATATTGGGAATGCGGAACGCGGCGCGGAAAGCGTCCGCGGCGTCGGAGTTGCCGAAGTAGTGCGCGAAGATGCGGTCACGGACCAGGCCCACCAGGCGGCTGAGCAAAATGCCGCTGGAGACGGCAACCGCGTGGGCTCGGGACGAAGCGCCTTTGGACCGGCCTGGTTCCGGTCCCGGATTCGACGATCCGGAATTCGAGTCTGGTGAGCTGGTCGGCGAGAGCGATCCTGGTTCGCCAGCATTATCTGTTGAGGCCATGCCGATTGGCTCGATTCTACAGGTCGTGCGAAGGGCGATTGCATCAGTAATCTTCGCCGGCAGGGGTTTGCCGCCCTGGTTCGGCGGGAGCGAATGGGGGCGGACAGGCTGGAACCGCGAATGGTGCAGCCTTCACGCCGGATTTTGCCGTTCGGATGACCCCATTACTCCTCATTTACTCCCAAAAAGAACCATGGAAGCTGCACGATCCTTTGACTATAGTGATCAAAGGACTCTCCCATGAATCGGAACGCAGGTGAATCGGCGGTCGACAGGCTCATCGCGCTGGCGCAGCAAAAGCCGGCGAGGCCGGGCGCCACAGCCACAGATGAACTGACCGGCCTGGAGACCGTCCCCCTCAGCCTGCCGTCGGCCAGAGAGCTGGAGCACAACCCTATGTGGAAAGCGCTGCTGCAGTTTCGGGCGTTCCTCCCCTATATCGCGCGGTTGCTGGAGATGAGTACCCCATCGCAGCAGTCCACAGCTCTGTCGACCGAATTGCGGAACGAGATGCGGCAGTGCGTGGGCGCGCTGGAGGCTTCGCATCGCGACCTGCGCCTGGCCGTGCAGGATCAGACCGTTGAGATCAAGCGGATCGAAGAGGGCATGACCCGAACGCGTGAGGCTACCGAGCGGAACGTGCTCGAGGTGACAGAGCTCGGCGAGGATGTCCGGTCCATGCGCTCGCTGGTGAAGACCGCCATTGCCATTCTGTTGCTGCTGTTTTTGACGCTGATCGGGTTGCTCATTTTCGTGCTGGTCAGGGTGAGACCCCTCCTGCACTGAGCTTTCGCCGCGCGGGATACACCAGTGAAAAAGCGGTCGGCGAAGAAACGGCCGGCAGAAATAAAGATGCGCGAAAGACCAGCGAACCAGCCTTGAGGATTGCCCGTTTTCCCTCTGCCATCGGCGCTATACTGCGCGGAGAAACTTCGAGGTGACCCCGGAATGTCAACGCTGACCCTGCAGGAAGCGGAATTACCCATGGCCGTGGACGACTTCAGCGCGCTGGAAGAACGCGTGGTGCGCGCAGTGGAGCTGGTGAAACGCGAGCGCGCGGCGCGGGCCGAGGCGGAGAAGAACGCGGCTCGCCTGCAGAGCCTGATGGACGCGCAGGCGGCGCTGCTGGAACAGGCGAAGGAGCAGCTGCGTGCGTTGGAGCGCGAGCGCGAACAGGTGAGGCAGCGCGTGGAACGGCTGCTGAAGCAGATCGA
>JASHPM010000037.1 GCA_030038115.1 Acidobacteriaceae bacterium
CTCCCGACCGCACCATGGTGCATTTGGCGATTCAGGAAGCTGACGAGCATGGCACGGATGTGGTGTGGCTGGAGCATGTGACTGACGCGGAGTACGCGGCCGCGCCGGAATAGGGAGTGTTTTCGAAACGCGGTGGTCTGGCTCTAGAGCAGTTTACCCGCCGCCAGGTCGCGGACCAGGTCGCGGTCGGCGGCGAGAAAGTCGTAGCCGGGCAGGTCGCGCAGCGGAGCCCAGCGCACATCTTCAAAGATGTGGTTGACCAGCTCGCCATCGAAGCTGTGCACGGCAAAAAACTGCAGGTCGACGGCGCCGCCGCTGCGGTAGGTGTGGCGCAGGTGTGCGATGCGCGTGCCGACGGCCGCCCGGATGCCGAGCTCCTCGTCCAGCTCGCGCCTCAAAGCCTGCTCCGGCGATTCGCCCGGCTCGATTTTGCCGCCGGGGAACTCCCACTTGAGGCCCATGGGCGACCCGGCCTTGCGCTGGCAGATCAGTACCTCGTCGCCGCGCAGGATGAGCGCTGCCGCCACGAAGCGGAGGGTTTTCGGATCCTTGCCGATTTGTGCCGTATCCCCCATTCTGCCCCACAGTTTAGACGCAGCTGGAGGGGGATCGACTCTGATGGAAAGCACGAATCCCACCGTTAGTACCGAAAAGGTCAGGATGCAAAGCACAGGCGATGGCGTGGAGGCCATCGATGAGGGTGGGAGCAGGGGTATTGAGCAGCTCGTCGGCGATGCAGTACACACGCCCGTTCTTCACGGCGCGGATTTTCTCCCAGCCCGGCCTCAAGGCCAGTTTCTGCAGAGGAACCCGGTCGCCCGCGCCGCACCATGCGGCGATGACGACGCTGGGGTCGGCCGCGGCAACAGCTTCCGGAGTGGTCACTGTCCCGGGATCGCCCAGAAAAATGCCGCCGGCCGCTTCCACCAGCTCCCTGACCCACTGCTGGGAGTGGATCAGCGGTTTGCCCCATTCTTCGCAATAGACGAGGGGCTTGCTGGGAAGATCGGCCGTTCTCCGGCGCATATCGCCCATCGCGCTGCGCATTTCGGCGATAATGGGCTCCGCGCGGTCCGCTACGCCTGCGATTGCAGCGATCAGCCGAATGTCCCGCTCGATGTCGGCCAGGGAATGCGGGGCAAGCGCGAGCACAGGACAGCCGGCCCTGAGGATGGCGGCCAGCGATTCGTTGCGATAAGGGACGGAGGCGATGACGAGATCAGGATGCGCGTCGAGCAGTTCCTCCGCGGTGGTGGACCAGGAATCGCGCACGACGGCCAGCTGCCGCCGGCGCAGCGCGGGCACAGCGGCGAGGCAATAGCGGGTGCAGGCCACGAGAGCATCGAGGCAGCCGAGGCGTTCGAGGATAATGCTGATGCTCGGTTGCAGCGATGCGATTCTCACAGGCTATTTGGTGTGGTCGGCGAGCACAGCTTCCGGGTAGAACACGCTCCAGCCGCGCTGCGCAGCAATTTCCGCCAGAGCCGGCGAGGGGTTCACGGGAAACGGCCGCTGCGCCATCTCCAGCATGGCGGCATCGTGGATGGAATTGCCGAACACAACGTCCGGCGAGGGAATGCCAATGCGCCGCAATACCACGGCCTTGCCCTCGTCCGTGGGTACGTCGATCAGGTCGCTGGTAATCAGGCCGTTGTGCACGCGCACACTGGCCGCCATCACTCGCTCGGGGCCGATGCCGAATCGCCGCACACCCTCCTCGACCACCCAGCTGTTGGTGGAGCTGACAGCCCAGATGTCCGCCCCGGCCGCGCGCAGGTCAGACACCAGGGACTGCATCTCGGGAAAGATCTGCGCTTCGACGTGCGCGGAAAAGTAGCGGGCGGCAGCGCGGCGTAATTCGTCGTCGCGCAGGCTGGCGTAGACCTGCACCATCTCGCCGCAAATTTCCACCTCAGAAACTTCGCCCTGCCGGTAGAGGCGGTGGCGAGCATCGATCCAGTCGCTGCCGTCGCGCGAGAGCAGCCCGGCCTCAATCGACCAGGTCATGAAGCCAAGTCCAGCGTCACCATCCCACAGCGTGCCGTCGCAATCGAAAACGGCGATGCGCGGAGCCGGGGAGAATACCGCATGGCGGAACTCCTGGTGGCTGAAGCGAACAGCCGGTCCAGCCCCGAGTGACATTAACGTGAATCTCCTTGTTTCTCTACCCTATCGACTTTCGTAACCACGATGAGAACATCTGCCTTCGAGTATGACGGATTCCTCATTGCAATCGTTTGAAAAAAGACGGCTTGCGTTGTCGTTTCGGGTTCCGGGACGACGGATTTCCATGGAAGTACAAGGATTGATGGCGGCACCAAATCCGAACGAGCGGCACGACAGCCTGCGCGGAGGAACGAAAGATCATGACCGTACCCTAAGGTAAGTTACCCCCAGAGCCGGAGCAGGCGCTCGCCACTTAGATATCTCTTGACGACTTACTGTCGCTCGTTGGTATCCTCCGGCATGCGGCCCCACCATGCTGAGCGACGGTAGCAGAGCAAAGATGCGACTGGCGCTGACTGATCCGGTGCGGGTTCTCTCGGTCTCCGACACCATAGAAGCGCTGACGGGCTTTCCTCCGCAGGACTGGCTATCTTCGCGTATCTGCCTGCTGGATCGCGTTCACCCGGAAGATAGAGATCTCGCTCACCTCCTTCTTTTGCCGGACTTATCTCGTCCATCGGGATCGATTAACATTCGCTTCCGTCATGCAAACGGGGAAATTCGCTCGCTTCGTGCGGCTTTCCGGAAAGAGCGCGACGAGGACAGCGGCGGCCTGGTTCTCGATCTCCTTCTGGAGAACACGGCGATCGCTATGAGCCCGGCGCTTACGAACATCGCGGACAGCTTTCGTTCGCTGATGGATCACACCGACGATTACATGTACATCAAGAACCGCGATCATGTTTACGTCGGCACGACGAAGAGAATGGTTGATCTGCTCGGAGATCCGAACAGTGAGGCCGATTTCGCGGGAAAGACGGTGTACGACCTTTGCCCGGAAGCTCTTGCCGACACAATTTACCGCATGGATCAGCAGGTACTGACGGAGGGGCGCAACACCAGCGAGATTCAGCGCGTGGAAATGGCCGACGGCGCGCATCGCTGGATCGATAACCGCAAGTATCCTCTCAAAACGGGCGAAGGCGAGGTCATCGGCCTGTTCGGTATCTGCCCCGACATCACCGAGCCCATCGACGCGGACCGCAAGCTGCGCGAGAACAGAGAGCTGTTCCAGCTCTTCATCGAGCACGCTCCGGCTGCCATCGCCATGTTCGATCGCGACATGCGCTACCTCGCGGTCAGCCGCCGGTGGTTTCAGGATTTCAATCTCAAACAGGAGGATGTAACGGGACGCTCGCACTATGAAGTGTTTCCGGAAATCCCGGAGCGATGGAAAGCGATGCATCGCCGGGCGCTGGCAGGAGAAGACCTGTACTGCGAGGAAGACCGCTTTGTTCGCGCCGATTGCTCCATTCAGTGGCTGCGCTGGGAGTTGCATCCCTGGCGAACCTCGGAGGGAGCCATCGGAGGCATCCTCATTTTCACCGAGGACATCACCCAGCAGAAAAAAGACAAAGAGCAGCTGCTGCTTGCGGCCAGTGTGTTCACCAACGCGCGCGAAGGCATCCTCATCTGCGATCCTCAGGGCTCGATTCTCGACGTGAACGAGATGTTCACGCGCATCACCGGCTACAGTCGCATGGAGGTGCTGGGCCGCAATCCACGCATTCTGAAATCCGGACGGCAGAGCCAGGAATTCTACAGCGACATGTGGCGGTCGCTGCTGGAAAACGGCCAGTGGTCCGGCGAAATGTGGAACAAGACCAAAGACGGCCGTGTGTATCCCGAGATGCTGACCATCAGCGCGGTCTACGATCGCGCTTCAAAGGTTCAGCATTACGTGGCTCTTTTTTCCGACGTAACGCAGTCGAAGGAACAGGAGCGCCAGCTGGAGCGCATGGCTCACTTCGATGCGCTCACCAACCTTCCCAATCGGGCCCTGCTGGCCGACCGCCTGGAGCAGGCCATGGCGCAGGCGCACCGCCGCGGACACCTGCTGGCCGTGGCGTGCGTGGATCTGGACGGTTTTCGTTTCGTGAATGACAACTACGGCCAGGAAGCCGGCGACCAGCTGCTGATGGCGGTGGCGCGGCGCATGAAGCAGGTGCTGGGTGAGACGAATACCCTGGCGCGCATCGGGGGCGACGAGTTCGTGGCTGTCCTGCTTGATTTGCCGGATGTGGATGCGGCTCGGCCCATTCTCGACAGCCTGCTGGCGTGCGCGTCACAGCCCGAAACCTGCGGCGACGCCAGCGTTCAGGTCTCGGCCAGCATCGGCGTGGTCTTTTATCCGCAGACGGAGGAGATCGACGCTGACCAGTTGCTGCGACAGGCCGGACAGGCCATGTACCAGTCGAAGCTGGCGGGGAAGAACCGCTATCAGGTCTTCGATCCCAGGCACGACATTACCATCCGCACTTTCCACGAAGACCTGGAGCAGATCCGCCGCGCTCTGGTGAAGAGCGAGTTTGTTCTGCATTACCAGCCTCGCGTGAACATGAGCACGGGAAAGCTGGTCGGTGCGGAGGCTCTGATTCGCTGGGAGCATCCCACGCGCGGACATCTGAAGCCCGACTTGTTTCTGCCTGTCATTGAGAATCATCCGCTCATCGACCGCATCGGCGAGTGGGTGATCGAACATGCCCTGGCGCAGCTGGAAACCTGGCACGCCGGGGGGCTCAGGATTCCCGTCAGCGTCAATATCGCGGCTCATCATCTGCAACAGCCGGGGTTCGCGGAGCGCCTGCGAACCCTCCTTTCCGCACACCCCAATATCCGGCCGTCGTCTCTGGAGCTGGAGGTGCTCGAGACCAGCGCCCTGCACGATGTGGCGCAGGTTTCCCATGTGCTGGCGGCCTGCCGCGAGATCGGCGTCTCGATCGCGCTCGATGACTTCGGCACCGGTTACTCCTCACTGACGTATTTCAAGC
>JASHPM010000328.1 GCA_030038115.1 Acidobacteriaceae bacterium
CGGCGGCGATAAGAGCATCGTGGCGCGAGTGGTGCGTGTGAATGACGTGCCTTACACGGTGGTGGGGGTAATGCGCGCGGGGTTCCGTTATCCGGCGGGCAATTCGCAAGTAAGCGGACAGGTGTGGACAGCGGTCCAGCTGGGCGCGAAAGACAAGGGCGTGGACTGGGATTCCAACCACTACGAGGTGATCGCGCGGCTGCGGCGGGGAGTAAAGCCGGCGGCGGCGAGCGCCGAGATGGCGACGATCCAGAAGCGCGTAGCCGCGCAGTATAAGGACGCAGAGCTGCGCTCGGCGCACAGCGAGGTGAAGGTGGAGGGTTATGGCGAATCACTGACCGATACCGACGTGAAGAAGGCCCTGCTGGCGCTGCTGGCGGCAGCGGGCGTGCTGTGGCTGATTGCCAGCGTGAACGTGACGAACCTGCTGCTGGCGCGGAGCACGGCGCGGCAGCGGGAGATTGCGATGCGCGGGGCGCTGGGCGCGAGCCGCGGGCGCGTGGTGCAGCAGATGATCGTGGAGGGTCTGGTGCTGAGCGGATGCGCGGCGGCGCTGGGCATCGGGCTGGCGCTGGGGGCGATTCGGCTGACGGGGGCGGTGGCGCCGATTCACCTGAATGTGGATTTTTCGACACACGTGGACCTGACGATTCTGGCGGCACTGTGCGGATTGACGCTGCTCTCGGCGGTGCTGTCGTCAACATGGCCTGCGCTGGTAGCGGTGCACGCGCCGATGGAGCCGGCGCTGAAACAGGGCGGACAACAGACGGGAGCGGGGCGAAAGCATAATCGGGTGCGCAGCGGGCTGGTAGCAGTGGAGGTGGCGATGTCTCTGACGCTGCTGGTAGCGTGCGGGCTGCTGCTGCGGACGATCTACACCCTGCGGCATGTGCCGCTGGGGTTTCGCACCGACCATATCGTCGTGGCGAATCTTTCGATTCCGTCGTACCGGTACGTGAACAAGAGCGTGATGACGACACTGTATCAGCCGCTGCTGGAGCGGGTGCAGCATCTGCACGGAGTGCAGTCGGCGGGGATGATGAGCGAGGTGCCGCTGGGACAGACGTGCAACATCATGCTGGGTCTGCGGGTGAACGGCAATACGATTTATGCCGGACTGAAGCCGGTGAGCCCGGACATCCAGAAGATTTTCGGCATGAAGATGCTGGCGGGCCGGTTCTTCAACAACGACGATACGGTCACATCAGCAGGCGCAGCGATTGTGAACACGGCGTTTGTGCGAGAGTACGCGCCGAACAAACACGATCCGAATTCGTTGCTGGGATTAACGGTGTGGAATCTGCGGAAGGATATGCCGGCGAAGATCGTCGGGGTGCTGGATGACGAGCGGCAGAAGTCCGTTGCCGAGCCATCGCAGCCGGAGATCGAAATTTGTCTGTGCCAGATGACGCCGGACAGCGGGATTTATCAGCCGATGACGATTGCGATGGATCTGGCGGTGCGGACGCAGGAGCCGACGGCAGTGATGATTCCGGAGCTGCGCGACGTCCTGCGGCAGGCGAGCCCGGAGCTGGCGAACTCAAGGTTTTCAACGATGGATCAGATTGTGGAGGACTCGTTTGGGAGCCAGCGGCTGGCGGCGCATCTGCTGGAGATTTTTGGCGGGGCGGCTTTGCTGCTATGCGTGGCGGGACTGTACGGATTGCTGGCGTATGTGGTGACGCAGCGAACGCGGGAGATGGGGGTGAGAATTGCGCTGGGGGCGCAGCGCGGAAATCTGCTGTGGCTGGTGATGCGGCAGGCAGGAACGATGCTGCTGGTGGGAGTCGTGGTGGGGCTGGGGCTGGCGTGGGCATCGGGAAAACTGGTGGGCGGATTTCTGTATGGCGTGAAGGCGCACGATGGCTGGACGCTGGCAGGGGCGGCGGTGGTGCTGTTCCTGAGCGGGATGCTGGCCGCGTATCTGCCAGCGCAACGGGCGGCGACGGTCAATCCTATGGAGGCGCTGAGGGCGGAGTGAGAAACAGGGGACAGGTTACAGGGTGCAGGTTACAGAACAGCGTTCAGCGATCAGCGTTCAGAACAGCGTGGGTGGGGCGGTAGCCTCTGAGTCCGAAGTAGAGGACGAAGCAATAACAGACGAGCGGGACGAGGAAAGCGACCTGGATGTTGGTGGCGTCGGAGAGGCGTCCCATGAGGGCGGGGCAGATGGCGCCGCCGATGATGGACATGACGAGGAGAGATGAGCCTTTGCGCGTGGCGGGGCCGAGGTGGCGGATGCTGAGCGCGAAGATGGTGGGGAACATGATGGAGTGGAAGAAGCCGAGGAGGACGATGCCGGCGAGGGCGGCGGGGCCGCGGGTGGTGAGGACGAGAGCCACGGAAACGAGCGAGCCGACGGCAAAGGTGGCGAGCATGGAGGCTGGGGCGAATCGCTTCATGAGAGCGGAGCCCCCGAAGCGGCCGATCATGAAGGCCAGCAGGTGGAGCTTGAGGTAGTTGGCGGCGTCAACGTCGGACCTGCCCGGGTGGGTGAACTGAACAAAGCGAATGACGAAGCTGGCGACGCCGACCTGGGCGCCGACATAGAAGAACTGCGCGGCGACTCCTTTGAGTAAGTGCGGGAAATGCAGGACGTGGCGGGCGGCGGAGAGGTCGAGATCCGCAGGTTCTTCGGAGATTTTGGGCAGATGCGAGAGGCCGATGAGCACCGCCATTCCGAGAAAGATGGCGACGATGATGAGGTAGGGAAGGCGCACGATGGCGGCTTCCGCGGCTCCCGTGTTGGCACCGGCGGCGAGCTTGTGGGTGCGGGCGAGGATGAGCGCGGAGCCGAAGATGGGTGTGGCCACCGCGCCAAGGGCGTTAAAAGACTGCGCGAGATTGAGGCGACGTTCAGAAGTTTGCGGCGGGCCAAGGAAGGTGACGTAGGGGTTGGCGCAGACTTCGAGAAAGGACTGGCCGCAGGCCATGATGAAGAGGCAGATGAGGAATGCGGCGTAGATGTGGATGTAGGCGGCGGGGACGAAAAGGAATGCGCCGGTGGCACAGATAATGAGGCCGAAGACAATGCCGCGCTGGTAGCCGAGGCGCTCGACGATCCATCCGGCAGGCCAGGCGGCGAGGAAGTATCCGCCGAAGAAGGCGACCTGGACGAAGGAGGACTGGAAGTCGGTGAGATGGAAGGCGTCGCGCAGGTGGGGGATGAGGATGTCGTTGATGTTGACGCCGACGGCCCAGAGAAAGAAGAGGCTGGTGACGAGGATGAGAGGCCAGAGGTAGCGGCGCTCAGTGAGGGGCGGTGGTGAATTCATTCAGTGGGCCGCCACGACGGGATTGACGAGCTGGCCGAGGTCTTCGACGGCCGCGGTCATGGTTTCTCCGGGCTGGAGCCAGCGCTGCGGGGTGCGGCCGAGTCCGACGCCGGCGGGCGTGCCGGTGCTGACGATGTCGCCGGGCTCGAGAGCCGTGATGGAGGAGATGTACGCGATCAGTTCGGGCGCTTTGAAGATGAGCTCGCGAGTGTTGGAGTGCTGGAGGACTTCGCCGCCGATGGAGAGCTGGATGTCGAGGGAGTGGGGATTGGGGATTTCGTCGGGTGTGACGATAGCGGGACCGATGGGGCAGAAAGTGTCGAGGCTTTTGCCGAGGGTCCATTGCGA
>JASHPM010000329.1 GCA_030038115.1 Acidobacteriaceae bacterium
GCGCTCATTGGCGACAGTCTACCTGATGTGAGGATGCCTGCGTGCGGCGAGAGGATGGTTCGTTGCCACATCAGTAACTAACTCCCGTGGTGCCTCTCGCCCGGCCCGGCACGGCCCCTGCAAGGCATTGCCTGGGCGCAATCCGCGGACCAACCCATCCCACACCAACCCTCATGTCTCGCCGGAGCAAAGGCACAGAAAAAGCTGCCATCGTAGCCGAATCCGCTGGTCGGCTGTCACTGGCAGCTTTCTGCTCTTCCCGATTTGCTTTACCCGCGGCTTCCGCCGCCGCCCCCGCCACCCGGACGGCGCCCGCGACGCCGGCGCCGCCGCTGACCTCCGCCGCCCCCACCGGGCCCGCTGGGACGACGCTCGCCCGATACCGGTACCGGCACGCCGTCAGCGCGGTTGTAGTTAATCTCCTCGCCTTCTTCAATAGGGCCCTGGTTGTCATCGAAGTCTTCGCCGCCCTCGATCATGATGGTGCTGGCGTTCGACAGCGGTTGCCGCTCTTCCGGTGGTGCCGGACGCGGCGGACGCGACGGCCGTTCGCGCGACGCCGCCATGTCTCCCGCCGGACCACCCCCGGGACCTCCCTGATTCGGATCGGGCAACCCCAGCTTCTGCCGCTGCTCTCTCAGCACAGCCTTGCGCGACAGCTTGATGCGGTTGCCCTCGACCCCGAGCACCTTCACCATCACCTGATCGCCCTCGCGCAACTCGTCCTTCACCTCCCGCACCCGGTGCTCCGCAATTTCGCTGATGTGCAGCAGTCCATCCGTGCCCGGGAAAATCTCCACAAACGCCCCGAACTCCGCCAGCCGCACCACCTTGCCCAGGTAGACCTTGCCCACTTCCGGCACCGCGGTCAGATCGTTGATCATCGCCAGCGCCCTCTTCAGGCCTTCCTCATCCGCCGAAGCCACGTTGACGCGGCCCGTATCGTCCACGTCGATCTTCACCTGTGTCGCTTCGATAATGCCGCGGATAGTTTTGCCGCCTGGTCCGATCAGATCGCGAATCTTGTCCGTCGGAATCTGCAGCGTGCGGATCTGCGGCGCGAACTTCGACTTCTCCGTCCGCGGTCCGCTCAGCACCGCGTCCATCGTATCCAGCAGGAACAGCCGCCCGCGCCTCGCCTGATCCAGCGCCTCGCGCATGATCTGTCCCGTGATGCCGCCGATCTTGATGTCCATCTGCAGCGCCGTAATTCCGTTGCGCGTCCCGGCGACCTTAAAGTCCATATCGCCGTAGTGATCTTCCGCGCCCGCAATATCCGTCAGGATGGCGTAATCCTCGCCCTCCTTCACCAAACCCATAGCGATGCCCGCCACCGAGGACTTCAGGGGAATGCCCGCATCCATCAGCGCCAGACTCGCTCCGCACACCGACGCCATCGACGACGATCCGTTCGATTCCAGAATGTCCGACACCACCCGCAGCGAGTAAGGCGATTCATCTTCGCCGGGAAGCACTGCGCTGATCGCGCGCTCCGCCAGCGCTCCATGCCCCACTTCGCGCCGGCCCACCCCGGTCATGCGCCCCGTCTCTCCCACCGAAAACGGCGGAAAATTGTAATGGAGCATGAACTTCTTCTTCTGCTCGCCCTCAAATGTCTCCAGCCGCTGCGAATCGTCCGTTGTGCCCAGCGTCGCCGTCACCAGCGCCTGCGTCTCGCCGCGCGTGAACAGCGCCGATCCATGCGTCCTCGGCAGAACCCCAACCTCAATCGTGATCTGCCGGATCTCGTCGAACCCCCGCCGGTCGGGACGAACCTTTTCCTTGGTCACCTGCTCGCGGAACAGCCGCTCCCGCAGCGTTTCGAAGTAATGCCCCAGCTTCTTCTTCGCTGCCGCGGCCTCGTCGCCCTCGGGAATCTCCGCCTTCAGTTCGTCCTCAATCTTCTTTACCAGCGCGTAACTCTCCAGCTTCGGATGAGCCTTCGTATCCAGCGCGTCCTTCAGCCGGCTGCCCACCTTCGCCTCCAGCGCCTTGTAATAAGCGTCATCGAACTCCGGAGCCGTCACCGCCCGCTTCGCTTTGCCGGCCCGCGCTGCCAGATCCTCGATCGCCGCCACAATCTTTTTGATCTCCGCGTGGCCGAACTCAATGGCCTCGACGACAATCTCCTCGCTCACCTGCTGCGATCCGCTCTCGATCATCACGATGCCGTCTTTCGTCCCCACCACCATGATGTTGATCGTCGAATCGCGCCGCTCCGTGTACGTGGGGTTCACGATGAACTCGTCGTTCACCCGCCCCACCCGCACCGCGCCGATGGTCGCGCCAAACGGAATGTCCGACAGCGCCAGCGCCGCGCCGGCGCCGTTAATCGCGCACACGTCCGGATCGTTCTCTTTGTCCGCCGACAGCACCAGCGCGATGATCTGCGTCTCGTTGCGGAATCCTTCCGGGAACAGCGGCCGAATCGGCCGGTCAATCTGACGGCTGGTGAGAATCTCGCGCTCGCTTGGACGCCCCTCACGCTTGATAAATCCGCCCGGGATGCGCCCGCCCGCATACGCGTATTCCCGATAATCGACGGTCAGGGGAAAGAAATCGATGCCTTCCCGGGGATCGGGAGACGCCACTGCGGTGGCCAGCACAACTGTGTCACCTGAAGTGACCACTGCCGCGCCTGACGCCTGCTTGGCCATGCGGCCCGTTTCAAATTGCAGCCGCTTGCCTCCGGCAAGGTCGACCAATACTTCCTGCTTCATATTTTCCTCATTTCTTCACAGAACATAGGCGGGTGTCCGCGGCGGGGCGGGTGATGGGGAGCCGGGAAAGAAACGTTGGGAAATTCGACTTCCTGCCATGAACCTTTGGCTGCGCGCTCCTTGCGCGGGCGCCGCTCCATCGATCCATGCCTTTCTCGGTTCTCGCTCCTCGCGCGCCGAAGACCAGGCCTCTCCAGGGTTATTTGCGAATACCCAGTTTCGTAATCACGGTCCGGTAACGTTCCGAATCGTGGGTCTTCAGGTAATCCAGCAGGCGGCGGCGCTTGCTCACCAGCATCAGCAAACCGCGGCGCGAAGCGTGATCCTTCGCGTGGGTCTTGAAATGCTCGGTCAGGTCGCCGATGCGCTCACTCAGAACCGCAATCTGCACCTCAGGGCTTCCAGTATCGGAATCGTGTGTGCGATAGCGCGCGATCACTTCGGATTTCTTTTCAGGTGCCAGCACCTTTGGGCGTACTCCTCTGATTTTTCTGTGGATACACTTCCTAAGTGTCTGAGGCAAGAATAACATGGCTGCGCTGCGCTCCGCCACTCGCGCGTCCCGCACTGAAGATAGACCGGTAAGATGGTCTCGCAGATTGTCCGAACCCGTCCTGAAGATCGCTTTGAGCTTCGTGCGATTGCCGCCCGCTCTCACGCGACCGCGATCATCCGGCGCACCACCATCCCCGCATACGCGCCCGCCATGGGAATCGCCAGAATCACCAGTCCCCCCAGCAAGCTTCCCAGCCTCGGCGTCTGCCATACCAGGTGCAGCGGAACCCACACGCCGATCCCCAGCGCCCACAGCCATGGCCGCCGCGGCCCAATCAGCCCCAACAGGCCCGCGCTCAGAAACAGCGAACCCGCCGTGATCCCCGCGTCGTCCCAGTGCGGGCGCGAGTCCACCCACGCGATTGCCAGGCCGAGCACGACCGCCGCGATCAGCAGCACCCATTGGGACCAGCGACTCTGCATAGTGTCCTCTACGGTGCCACCGCCGCGCCGCCGTAGCTGGCCAGCACCTTCCCCTCGCGGCTCAGCAACAGCATTGCGCCCCGCTGCGGCCCAAGCACGAAATTAATCATCGCCCCGGTCAGCCCATCGCGCAGATCCACCCCGTGCTGGTCGGCCGACTCATTGCTGAAGCTGTACAACACCGGCCCTGGAATCTTTACGCCGCGCGGGTCGGTGTCTTCGAGGAATGTCGGAAACGCAAGAACATCAGGCGACAGCTTCTCGATTTCCAAAAACGGCGCCTCGACCTTCGCGAACTTCAGTGCATATCGATAGAGAGCTGCCGTTGTCTCATAGCCTTCAGAGAATTCCACTGGATCCGCGGTCCACAGGATGCGGCCGCTTCCATGTTGAATCGTCTCCATCGCAGCCGTGCTCGCAAACCGCATCGTCTCCGCCGACGATTGCTGCACGTCCGGCGGGAAACTCAGCGGAAGGGACGCGTTGTCGGGGATTTCGAGGCTTGATCCTCGCACCGCCAGCGGCATCACCTCCGCCTTCACCCCCAGCGGAGTCAATCGATCCACCGGCTGCCAGTGCTCATCGCGATCCACCGGCCCCGTCACCAGCAGCGTTCCGCCCTTCGCAACGTAATCCAGCAGTTGCTGCCACGCCTTCTCCGTCAGCCCCTGCGCCGACGGCAAAAACACCAGCTTTGGCCAAATTCCGGCGCCCGTGAAGATCCGCTTTTGCTCGTTGCCATAGTCGCCCAGCTCGTCCAGCCGGTTCTCCGGCAACATGCGTAACGGTGTGTGATCGAAATACGCCATCGCCCGCAGCGCCTTCTTCTGCGTCTCCAGCGCCAATCCGCCCAGCGTCGAATACAACTCCACCTGTGACGTCACCATCGTCACCGCCGGCGGCTCAATCTTCGTAAAGCTCTGCGGACTCTTCGCCGCAAACGCCGCGAATCCCCGCAACACCTCCGCCTCCGGTTTTTCCGTCCCATCCGGCCGCACCGCGCCAATCGGAATCTCGTTGTCGTTCGCCATGTACGCGTTCACGTTCCACACCCACTCGAGCGCCCCAGCTCCCTGCGCGAACGCAATCGCAATCTTCCGCTCCAGCTGGTCCGCTTCCACCTCGGGGCTGAAGCGCAGATGATCGTCCAGCGTCAGCCGCCGCTGCTCACCCGTCTCCTGGATCAGCAGCGGTTTGCCCGCAAATTTCGGCGCGAGGCTCGCCCACAGAATCGCGTCGTAATCCCACCACGCGTGATCCGCGGTGAAGTCGATCAGCGGCCCATAGAACGCCGGCGACACGCGTCCCGCCACGCCACCCTCATCCTGCCCCACCGTGATCAGCTGTTGCGATCCCGTCCCGCGAATCAGCTCCCGCATCCGCTTCACCCAGTCCGCAAACACCGCCTGCGTAAAGAGCGTGTAGTCGTACACCTTCAGAGGATTGAATCCGCTCCGCACCGCATCCGGCTGGAACGCTCCCGCCTTCGGCAATGCCAGCGGATCCTGTGCCGCTGTCTCCGGGGCCGTTGCCGTCGGCTGCGCTTGCAAATCCCGCCCGATGCCCAGCGAAGGCTCGGCCCAGTCGTGCAGCAGCGCCGCCCGATCCGGATACCGCTCCGCTACCCACTTCCGCCACGCCGCCTGTTCGAACGGATCGTCATCCGGCAGGGTGCGCCACAGGTTTTTGTTCGCGCTCGGCTCGTTGATCAGATCCCACGCCAGGAACGGCACACCGTGAAAACGCGCCACCAGGGACTCGGCATAGAGCGATTCATTGTGCACCGCCGCCGGATCCAGATACCCATTCTCTCCGCCGAACTCATCGGGATAAAACGCGAACAGGTTGAACTGCACCGGCAGCCCGTTGTGCCGCGCGCACATCAAAAACGCCTCAACGGTCCGCAGCGCGTCCTCCGTCATCTGACCGTTCTCGCCCAGCTCCGGCTTCCACGCCGTCCACAATCCGGTCCGGATCATGTTCAGCCCCACCGCGTGAATCTGCGCCATGTCGTGGTCCCACACATACGCATTGGGTAGCATCAGATACATCCGCGACACGTCGCCGGACATATACGTCGTGCCCACCACCGGCAGCGGCTTGCCGTCGAGCTCAAAATAATCCGAACCCACCGTCAGCTTCGGTCCCGACTGCAGATAGTTCCAGTCCCGCATCCAGAATCCCGATCGATAAATGCGCAACGGCTTCCCGTCCCGAATCAGCGTGGCCTCCACGGTATGAAATCCGTGCCCAGAAGCAGCGTTTGCGTTCAGTGTGATCGAGGGCGAGGTAGACGCCGTTTCGTCTTCCAGCACTTTTCCGTCCTCATCCGTAACGTGGATGTGCAGCCGTTCGGCTATCCGTACTTCCTGTTCAGGGCCGAAACGCTTCAGCTGCAATTCGATCGCCTCGCCCGCCACGAACAGCGGCACGCGCGGCCGAAACGTGAACCGATCGTTCTTCCGCGTCGCCATCTCCCCTAGCATCCCCAGCAACGTTGCATTGCTGAAGAAATCCTCGTCCGGCTCACACGCCACCAGGATCCATCGTCCCCCCACAAAACGATTCGCATTGTGATCCAGCTCAATCACCGGCGCAGCCAGCTTGTGTCCCTCCCGCTCGCCCCACGCCAGCGTCGTCAGATCCATGTCCTCGTATCCGGTGGCCCCGCCGCTCGTGTCCCCATCCACCACGCTCAGCCGCACCACAGGACTAAACGCCCGCTTCCACCCAAACGCCGGCAGTTGCGGAAACACATCCGGATTCGCCACGAATTTCAGAGCCCCCGCTCCGCTGCCTTCTGACCCCGGCGTCTCCTGATAATCGTGAATGAACAGCTCCAGCGACTGCGCCACGCTCGCCGTCCGCAGATGCCATCCGCTCGTATCCTCATATGCCGCGCGCGTGAACGCCCTGCCGCCCAGCACCATCAGGCTCCCGCCGCGATCCAGATACTCCAGAATCGCCGCCCACTGCGCCTCCGGCCACGCCGATCCGTACGGCAGCACCAACAGATTTGTCTCCGGCTGTGCCAGAGCGTCCGCAAGGCCGCCCGCCCCCACAAACTCCGCTCCGGAAAACCCCGCTCTCAGGCCAGCTTCATCCGGCGCGGGCGAATCCGCCGCCGGGAATCCCGCCTGCCAGAAGACCACCGTCTTTGCGAAGGAATTGAAAGGCAAGAAACCGATCAGAGCGATCAGGCATAAACCAGGCGCGCCACGCATTCTCATGGAATCGATCCGGATTGCGTGATCACGATACCACGCTGCTGCGCGCAGCTCTGGGCGGAACGGGACTGGCTGAATCTACTGCGGCTTCTGAGCATTGGGCTTCGCCGGCGCGCCCGCGTTGCTCGCCGGTGCGGGAGCCGGCGTCGTGCTCGTCGATCCGCCCTGCTGCGCGGCCTGGCTTCCCAGCGTGTCCATGTGCTTCTTCATGAAGCGCCTCTCGATATCGGGCCAGAATTCGATCAGCTCCGCCCCGAATGCACCCTCCGCCGTGACGGTGAGGGCCCGTTCAAAGGTCAGCCCCACTCCGCGGTCCGATTGCGGATAGTACAGGTTGGAGATAGCGCCGCCGATGATATTGCCGCCCACGTTGCCGTAGTTCGGCCCCCATGTTCCCTTGTCGCGTTTGCACCAGAACGATGTGACGGCCGCATACAGAGCGCGCGTGACAATCTTTCCGTGACCCCTCCGGAAATACCGCGGGTCTTCGTGCAGCAGACTGGGCAGAACCGCATTGCCGAAGAAGTTCCCGTCAAAATCGTCCACGTAGGCCGCGGCCCATCGCTTGCCATAGCCCTTCAACCCCTGCCCATACCCTGGGAAAGTGTCGTTCGCCTGGCTCAGGCCTGCATCGGCTGCGGTGATGAAGAACTGCCATGGATCGATCGCGCCACGGAAGAACAGCTGGTACTTCTGTCCTGGACTTAACGGCGCCGCGTTCGCGTTCGACGTGGTGTTGAAGGTAGCCATCACGCCCATGATGCGCTGCTTCTCCTGCTGTTGCAGCTCCTGCTGCGCCCGCTCGTGCTGCTGCTCTTTCGTCTCCGTTGTGTTCTGCCCGGTCTGCGCGTTTCCTGGAGCGGCATTCGGTGTCGTTTGCGACGAACTGCTCGAACCCGAAGTCTGCGCCGAAGAATTTTGCGTCTGCGCCGGAGCACTCCCGGTTCCTGGAGTCGGCGTGGAGTTTTGCGGTGCCTGCGGCGAATTCTGCTGTGCCGGCGCTGAGCCTGGCGCGGGAGAGCTCTGCTGTGTGCTTGCCTGCGGCGCGTCCGGCAACTCATCCAGAGCCGATTGTGCGCACGCACCCGCGGGGAACAAGCATGCAGTCGCAGCCAGGAGCACGATACGGGAGAGGCAGTCAGTCAGAAACCGCTTGGCTGAAATCAAAATATGCTCCGGCCTGGAGAACCGTTTGTCGGTTACCGGACTGCAGGCAAACAATCGGGAACGGGTTAAGGAAAAGACGCCACCGCCACCTAAAAGTTGTGGTTTGCCCCGCAAATTCACCGTTCCAGGTAACAGAGACTCCGCTGATCATAGCGAAGCCCCGCGCCGTGAGCAAGATAATTAGCACCCTCTCGCAACCGAAAGAACCGCGCCCTGTGCCATACTGATCTCGATTCCTCCCTTCCACAATGCACCCTTCTCCGAACCCTGAGTTCATGCGCAAAGCCATTGCTTTGGCGAGTGATAACGTCCGCAGCGGCAACGGCGGACCCTTTGGGGCCGTCATTGTTAAAAACGGCGCAATCGTCGGCGAAGGCGCAAACTCCGTCACCCGCGACAACGATCCCACTGCGCACGCCGAAATGCGCGCCATCCGTGCTGCCTGCCGGTCCCTCGGCGTCTTCAGTTTGCAGGGGTGCGAAATTTACGCCAGCTGCGAGCCCTGCCCCATGTGCCTTGCCGCCATCTATTGGGCGCGCATCGACCGCATCTGGTTCGGCAACACCAGCGCCGACGCCGCCCGCATCGCCTTCGACGACGCTTTCCTCTATCGCGAGCTTGCTCTCCCCGCGCGCGACCGCGCTATCCCTTCCTCCATGCTCCTCCGCGATCAGGCATGGGAGTCATTCCAGCTCTGGCTCGACACCCCTAACAAAAAGCCCTATTGAGTTTGCCACCGCTGCCTGCTGACCGCTTTTTCGCTGACCGGCTCTTCGCTGACCGCTTCTTCGCTACACCCTATACCCTGTTCTCATGGAATACAGACTTCTCGGAGGCTCCGGCCTCAAAGTTTCGGCACTCAGCTTCGGCGCCGCAACCTTCGGTGGTGGCAACGAATTCTTCCGCGCCTGGGGCGAAACCGGTGTCGACGAAGCGCGCCGCATGATCGATCTGTGCATCGATGCTGGCGTCAACCTCTTCGACGTCGCCAACGGCTATTCCAACGGCCTCGCGGAAGAGATCCTCGGCAAGGCGCTTCAGGGCAAGCGCGAAAAAGTGCTCATCTCCACCAAGGCTTTCTTCCCCATGGGCGAAGGGCCCAATGACCTGGGCTCCTCGCGCCTGCACATTCTCGAGCAGTGCGACGCCAGCCTCCGCCGCCTCTCGACCGATCGCATCGACATCTACCACATGCACGGATTCGACGCCCTCACCCCCGTCGAGGAAACCCTCGACACCCTCAACACCCTGCTCCACGCCGGCAAGATCCGCTACATCGCCTGTTCCAATTTCTCCGGCTGGCACCTCATGAAGTCCCTCGCCGTCTCCGCCCGTCATGGCTGGGCCCGCTACGTCGCGCATCAGGTCTATTACTCCCTCATCGGCCGCGAGTATGAGTGGGAACTCATGCCCCTCGGCCTCGATCAGGGTGTCGGCGCGCTCATCTGGAGCCCCCTCGGCTGGGGTCGCCTCACTGGCAGGATTCGCCGCGGTCAGCCGCTGCCTCAGGTCAGCCGCCTCCACAAGACCGCGGACGATGGCCCGCCCGTCGCGGACGAATTCGTTTATCGCGTCGTCGACGCTGTCGAAGCAGTCGCAAAAGAAACCGGCAAGTCCGTCCCCCAGATCGCCCTCAACTGGCTCCTCCAGCGCCCCACCGTTTCCAGCGTCATCCTGGGCGCGCGCAACGAAGAACAGCTGAAACAAAACCTTCAGGCCGTCGGCTGGAATCTCACTCCGGAACAAATGGCCAAACTCGACGCCGCCAGCGACGTCACCCCCGTCTACCCCTACTGGCACCAGCGCATCGTCAGCCAGCGCAATCCGGACGCGGTTCGCTTTGCGATAAAGGAGTGAGCTGAGACCAGGCAGAATGCTGGCGCCAATCCGGGATCGGCCTGCGAACCCGTAACCTGTCACCCGTGACCTGTCACCTGTAACCTGTCACCTGTAACCCGTCACCTGTAACCCGTCACCTGATCACCTCGCAAACGGATCCTCCAGCGAAGGACTCGCCGGCGTCAGTAACTCCGCCCCGTCCGCCGTGATGTGCATGTCATCCTCCAGCCGAATCCCGAACTCCCCGGGAATATATATCCCGGGCTCGTCGCTGAACGTCATCCCCGCCTGCATCCGCGGATCGAGATCCCAACCGAACATATCGTTCCTCACCAGATACGGCCACTCATGCATATCCATCCCGATCCCGTGTCCCACCCGGTGCGAAAAATATCGGAACCCCGGCCCATACCCCGCATCCACAATCACCTTCCGCGCCGCCGCATCCACACTGGCCAGCTCCACCCCCGGCCGCGCCGCTGCCAACCCGGCCTGCTGTGCGCCATGCACAACCTCAAACACGCTCTTCATCTTTTCCGTTGGCTTGCCCAGCACAAACGTCCGCGTGATGTCCGACGTGTACCCTTCCACCTCGCACCCGTCGTCCACCATCAACACCGTTCCTTCGCGAATCGTCTGCGCTTGCCGCGATCCATGCGGCGACGCGGTAAACTTCCCGATGTTCAGGCTGGCCTCGCCCGGAAACCCAACCTTGTTATAGCCCGCGGCAATCAGCCCCTGCACATCGCCCGTCGTCATCCCCTCGCGCAGCGAGCGATACACCGCCTCATACACCGCCAGCGTCGCATGGCACGCCGTGCGCATGCATTCAATCTCGTGCGCGTCCTTGATCATGCGGCAGCCCGCCGTCACCGGCGTCGCTATCGTAAACGTCAGCTGCGGTCCGACCTGCGCCAGGCTGCTCGAGAAAACATACTTCATGTTTTCATCCAGCCCCACGCGTCCCGTTGCGATCCCGCGATCCCGCAGCCCCTTAACCAGCAGCGCAAACGGGCTGTCGTCCTCCTGCCACGTCAGCACATCGGCATCTGAGCCGAACGGCCCCGCGCTCAGCAGCTCATGCGCGCGCGCATTTTCAAACGCGGGGCACACAATAAACGGCTTTGCCTTCGCCGGAATCGTCAGCGCCCACAGCCGCTCGCCTCCGTTCAGCCCGATGTTCGCGAAGTACTCCGCGCTGGTCGAATTGTTCGCCAGCACGATCGCTTCCATGTGGTTCTCGGCCATCAGTTCCTTCGCTCGCTCGATCCGCGCCAGCCGCTCCTCGTTACTGAACGGCTTCACCCGCCCCGCAAACGAAGGAAGAGCCGCGATTGCCGGGGGCAGCGAAGCGGCCGCATTCGTGTCCCCGTCCGCGAAGCAGGGAACGCCAGCCGACACGGCAGCCGCCGCGCCCGAAATTCGAAAGAACAGCCGCCTCGAAACCATGCTCTCTCCTCAGCAGAAATTCGAATGCGCCAGCCGGAATTTTCAGCGCAGACAGAGACTATCTCATGACGTCCCGCCTCGCGCCACAGTCGATGTTCCGTTTCGACAGATCGTATCCCACGAACTGTGGATACCGTCGAAACAAGACGAGCGTCATACTTGAATGATTCCTCCCACCCACGAACATGCGTAGAGCCCTGAAAGTCCCTCTCTCGCTTGCATTCCTCTCCATCATGTTTCTGCTGCTTCTGTCTGTTGCCACGGCGCCTGCGCAAACCGACGCAAGTATGACGATTCGCGGCGTCGTCGTCAGCACCGCGGACCAGAAGCCCATCCCGGACGTCTCCGTCTCCCTGGTGGAGGCGCATCGCACGGCCATGACCAACGTCAGGGGCCAGTTCGAATTCAAAGACGTCTCGGGCGAAGCGCAGGACCTCGTCGTCGCGAAGAAAGCTGGTTTTCTGTGCGCCTTCCAGGGCTGGCCGGCGCCGCACTGCATTCAGAGCCTGTCGAATGTGCCTTTCGACGACGTCGACATGAAAGATCCCAACAGGATCATGATCAGGGTCACCCTGACCATGATGCCCGAGGCCATCATCACAGGACGTATTGCGAACCCCGCAGGGATCCCCGTCAAAGACCTGCACCTGGCCTTGCTGGTAAGGAATGTCCAGGATGGAAGATATGTCTGGGGGGTTCTCGGATCCACCTTTAGGACGACCGATGCCGATGGCAAATTTCGAATCGGCGGTCTGGCGCCCGGCACATACCTGATGCGGACCACCAGCGCGGTGGATCCTCTGGACAGCAGATACGACGCCGACCATGGTTATGCGGCCACCTGGTACCCCGGCGTCACCCGTCAGGACAACGCCCAGCCGCTGGTGCTGGCAGCCGGTCAATCCCTCACAGCCAACCTCTCCGTCACGAACGAGAAGTTTCAGCTCATTACCCTGTCGTGGGCTCGGAACCAACCGGGCTCCCTTGGTTCCATCGGGATGGGCTTATCGGGGAACGGGCCGGAGGATTACCTGAATCCCATCTGGGATCAGGCCCGGCAACTCTACCGTCTGTATGCCCCCGCCGGGCGCTACAAGGTGACCTTCACACTCTATCCACCGTCCGAGCCGGGCGCCGCTAACCCGGGTGCGTGGCCCGACGGCAGCAAAGAACCGTATTTCGGCTCTGCGGAGCTTTCTGTCGAGGACCAGCCGGTCACACTGACCGGGATTCCTTCGCAGCAGCCCATCGACATTCCCATCCACATCGCCGCTCAGCTGACGCAGCAGGACAAAGTGAAGGCAACCCTGCGGTCGTACGAGGTCTACCGGCCGCCGAAGATCTATTTTCAGTTCCGCGAAAACGAAAGTGGATTCAACCCGCAGACCTTGTGGGACGCGAACGCTCCGGAATCTGAGTTGGTCTTCAAAAAGGTTATGCCCGGCGTGTACGCCGTTGAGGGTTCGCCGCTGCACGGCTCTGACGCTTATGTCGCCTCGCTGACCTGCGGCGGTACCAACCTTCTCCGCGACCCGCTCGTGGTCGGGCCCGGCACCCCTGCCTGCGGCATCGAAGCGGTAGTGCGCGATGACCTGGCCTCACTCACCGTCGATCTCACACCCGAGGCTCTCGCCGGCATGAAAGCCGACCAGGTGCCGGTTTCCGTCCTCGCTCTCATCCCGGTGGACAATCCAATGCGCATCCCCATGTCATGCTTCGCAGGTCCGAGTAATGAGGCGAGGAACCTGAGGATTCCGCCCGGAACCTGGCTGGCCGTTATCTTCGACGGCGGAAGCCTGGCATGGCGAGAGCCCGCGGTGTGGGAAAAACTGATGAGCCTGGGAAAGGTCTTTACCATCGCGCCAGGCCAAAGCGAGACGGTCCAGCTGAATCGATCCCCGGAACTCAATGATGCGCGGGTAAAAAGTCCCGTGGCAGCTTTCGGAGCCGTCCTGCCCTGACCGGCGCGGGCGCTTCGTCGCTCTCTGCCGGCGCTAACCCGCTGTTTCGTGAACTGCTTCTCCATCGGCCGCTTTTCCGCTTCCGGCTCCCGGCTACCCGGTGCCATCTGCACCTGCTATACTCAACCGTTGCGGGCAGGCCCGGAATCCCTCTTTTTCCGGCCATTTGCCCCGGAACTCCGACCAAAAATGCGTTTCTGAGGTTCCCATGTCCGGCCATTCCAAATGGGCGACTATCAAGCACAAGAAGGGCGCCCTTGACGCGAAGCGCGGCAAGATCTTCACGCGCCTCATCAAGGAGATCACCATCGCTGCCCGCCAGGGAGGCGGCGATCCCGACGCCAATCCGCGCCTCCGCGGAGCCGTCGCTGCGGCCAAAGCCGAAAACATGCCCGCCGACAACATCAAGCGCGCCATCCAGCGCGGTACCGGCGAGCTACCCGGCGCTACCTACGAGGAAATCTCTTTCGAAGGCTACGGTCCCGGTGGCGTGGCCCTGATTGTCGAGGCCACCACCGACAATCGCAATCGCGCCGTCAGCGAGATCCGCCACACCTTCGCAAAACATGGCGGCAATCTTGGCGAGCCCAACTCGGTTCGCTTCATGTTCCACAAGAAGGGCATCATCGCCATCCCGAAAGCCGCCGCCGACGAAGAGAAGCTCATGAATATCGTCCTCGAGGCAGGCGGCGAAGACCTCAGCGATGAGGGCGACACCTGGGAAATCATCACCGAGCCCCATGATTACGAAACCGTCGCTCAGGCCATCCGCGACGCCAGGATCGAAACCGTTATGTCCGAGATCACCATGATCGCCTCCACCTACACCAAACTCGAAGGCCCCACCGCCGCGCAAATGGTCCGCCTCCTCGAGGCTCTCGAAGACCACGACGACGTCAACAACGTCTATTCCAATTTCGACATGGACGCCAAACAGCTGGAAGAGGTCACCAGCTAGCGGCCTCAGCGTCATTCACCGAGGGGCCGCCGGCTTTTACTGGCGGCTTTTCCTTTGATCGGGAGTCGATAGCCCAGGATGAAGATACGCAACTTTGCTCTTGTCGTCGCAGCCTTCTGTTGCGCAGCCGTCCTTCCCGCCATCGCGCAGACAAGCTCCACCCCCGACAGCCCCGCCGCCACCCTCGCCAAACTCCCTTGGGAATATGGCCCCTTCTTCCAGGGTGGAAACGGCATCGGCGATCGCTCCAGCTTCCACTTCACCGCGGCCGGCATGCGTCTGGGCAAAGTGTTCACCCACCCGCTTCTGCCCGGCGTCCTGCGCGGCCAGTTCGAACTCGCCGGCGAGATCATGCCCTGGTGGCAGGCCTTCACCCCTCCCCAGGGAATCCAGCCCGTCACCATCTCCGATCCTGCTGCGGGCGTCACCTTCACCTACAACACCCTCGTCGGCGGTGGAACCTACACCGGAGTCAGCGTCACCCCCGTCATCTTTCGCTGGGATTTCAAACCCCGCCGCCGCTTCGCTCCCTGGTTCCAGGCTGCTGGTGGCGTCATCTACACCACCCACAAGTTTCCGCCCGACGTCCTGGTCCCGCACGGCGAACCCGGAGGCACCAGCGTGTGGAACTTCAGTCCCCAGGGCGGCATCGGTGTTCATTATTTCCTTCGCTCCGGCCATGCGATTACGCTGTCAGGCAGCGGGGTCCACATCTCCAGCGCCTCCCTTGGAGACCACAACCCCGGAGTCAACGCCAGCGTCATGTTCCAGATTGGGTACACGTTTTTCAGCCGATAGTCCGGGAAGAAAGATGTCCGAAGCCCTCATCGAATGCGTGCCCAACTTCTCCGAAGGCCGAAGGCCCGACGTCATCGAGGCCATCCTCGTGGCCATGCGCATGGAGGGCGTTCACCTCCTCGACTGGTCTCTCGACGCCGACCACAATCGCTCCGTCGTCACCATCGCCGGTCCTCCCGCCGCCGTCGTCGAATCTGCCATTCGCGCCGCCGGCCGCGCCTCTCAGCTCATCGACCTCACCACCCAGGAAGGCGTGCATCCCCGCATCGGCGCAGCTGACGTCATCCCCTTTGTCCCCATTCGCGACATCTCCCTCGAGCAATGCGCTCTCCTCGCCCGCCAGGCCGGCACCGAAATCTGGCGGCGTTATCAGGTTCCTGTCTATTTCTATGAAGCCGCTGCCGCCCGCCCCGATCGCGCCCTGCTCGAAGAAGTCCGCCGCGGCCAGTTTGAGGGCCTGCGCGATGCCGTCCTCCGCGAACCCGCCCGCCGCCCCGATGTGGGTGGTCCCGCGCTGCATCCCACCGCCGGCGCATCGGCCGTCGGCGCTCGTCGCTTCCTCATCGCCCTCAATCTTTATCTCGACACGGCGGAAGTCGCCGTGGCCCGCGCCATCGCCAAAAACATTCGCCAGTCCGGCGGCGGCCTCGCCGGGGTCAAAGCCATGGGCGTCACCGCGCACAGCCAGGCTCAGGTCTCCATGAATATCACCGACTTCACCCGCACCCCCGTCGGCGAAGTTTATGCAGCCGTTAAGGAAAAGGCCCGCCGCCATGGCGCCGCTCCCGTCCGCGCCGAGCTCATCGGCCTCATTCCCGAGGCCGCCCTTGAGCGAAACAGCGAGTGGCTGCGTCTGCTGGTTGAGTTCGATCCTGAGGAAAAAGTCCTCGAACGCCGTCTCGATCGCCCGCTCCCCTGGCCCTCAAATGCTGACAGGAGTTAGGCTGACCGGTTTTGCGCTGACGGGTACTGTTGTACCGATAGTTGTAGTTCGTTCCTCGTACCTCACGGCGTAAAATCGAGGAACGGCGCGGCGTACGCGAGTCCTTTCGCCGCACCTCAGGGTCAAAGACCACAGCGGTCTTCAATTTCGTCACACTCGGCCGGCCTGTCCGGCGGAGGGAGCAGGTTCAAAGGTGAAATTCAGCAAGCGTTCCTTCGGCACTTTGTCTTTAGTGGCACTCATGTCTGCGGCTGTTGCCCTTCCCGCGCGCGCGGCGCAGATCGACACCGACGCCCGTTCGGCCATCCCTCACGACGTGCAGCAGCTCATCGTCGTCGACTACCGTATTATGGAGAATTCCTCGGCCGCCATGGACCTCAAAGCCCGCGTCCTTCCCCCCGAGCTCAAGCAGCTGGAAACGGCGCTCAAAAACTCCGGCCTCAATGAGAACCAGGATGTCGAGCAGCTGGCCTTCGCCGCCTATCGCGTCGGTACCGGCGACAACGTAAAAATCGTGGGCATCGCGCAGGGCCAGTTCCAGGTCAACGACATTATTGCCAACTTCCAGAAGAAAAAGATCAAGTTCACGGCCATCCGCAACAACCATCTCTATCCCATGGGCGCGAGCGGCATGCTCGTCACCTTTCTCAATCCCACCACTATGCTCTTCGGCTCCAGCGACGCCATCAAGCCCGCCCTCGATTGCCGCGACGGCCTCGCTCCCAGCTTCCTCACCAATCAGGACATGCTCACCGCCATGCAGCACGTCGACTCCGAGCCCATCTGGAGCATCCTCGATCAGCAGGGCACCGAGTACATGATGCATTCCCTCCTCGGCCAGGCTTCGCAGCTCGCCGACTACGAGCAGGTGAAGAAGCGTCTCCTCAGCTCCAGCTACACCATGAACTTCACCAACGGCGTCAAGTTCACCCTGTACGTCGACACCTCCGATACCTTCACCGCGGCCACCATGTCCTCGCTGCTCAACGCCGCCGCTATGTATGAGAAGGTCAGCGGCAACGCCGTCGAGAAACAGGCCATCGACTCCACCACCATCGACTCCTCCGCCGGCATCCTCAGCGTCAAATTCATCGCTTCCGACAGCCAGTTCTCCAGCCTCCTCCAGTCCCCCCTCTTCCAGAACGTCGTCCACTAGACCGTTTCAGGTGTCCCACATCTGCCCGTCATTGGCAGATGTGGGATTTCGCGCGAAACTTTCGTCGATCTCCAGCCGCGGGCTCTTCGCCAAACTTCGTCTCGGACGTGCTGTTCTCCGCGCTGCCTCCTGTCCGATCGAACTGCCCCACTTCTCGCCGCAGGGCGGGCACGTCCTTCGCCGAACTTTGGCTCGCGCGTGCGCTGCGCTCCCCACCCCAGCGAACTGCGTTCGCCTGGGGACCCCGGGGCACGCGCCGCCCCACTCGCCTCTTCCAGTCCCTCTTCTTCCCGAAACGTCGTCCACTGTGGAAAACTTGTCAAGCCTTACCTGGGTAACTTCGCCTCTAACTCCAGTTCTTGCCGCACCAATCCTCGACTTATCTCAAAGAAAGTTGGCCATCTAATTCTCTGGGTCTGGTATTCTGAATGTATAGAGTAAAAAAAGGGAAAAAGGCCGCCCTGAGCGGCCTTTTCCATTTCTGGAAAGGAGAAGCCCGCCAGGTCATGCCGATGATCGTCGCCTCGGAACTAGCGACCTGCGGAGCCTGCCCCCGGCAAGCTCCGAGCGAACGCGAGATGCGCGTCGAACGGCCTACCCGCTCCCCCGACTCGGCCGCATCTGATGCACACTCGCCCAGCTTTGATTCACACGCGTCCAGGTCTGATTCACACTCGGCGCATCCCCGTCACACTCGGCCGAATCTGATTCAAACCCAGCCGAATTCCAACTCACTCCGTTGCCATCATCTGCGCCCAACCCGGCCGAGTCTGATTCACACTCGGCTAGGTCTGAATCACCCTCAGCCGAGTCGCAATTGACTGATTCTCAACCACCTAACCCGTTATCGAGCTCGCCAGCCCCCGCTAACCGGCTGAAAACAAATCACCGCCTGGGGAAGGGGGAGGGGAGGGGGCCCCGTTTTGGCTTGCCAAGGTTACTCAGCCTTCAACACCTCTGCGGGATCGACCGCCGCGGCACGGCGCGCCGGCAGATAACTCGCCATCGCCGCCGCCGCCCCAAGGATCAAAGGGATCGTGATATAGGTCAGCGGATCAACGGGACTAATCCCAAAAAGAAGCGACTTCATCAGCTGCATCAGTCCTGCCGCGGCGCACACCCCGATGGCCACACCTGTCCCGGTGAGCACCAGTGCGGAGCGGACGATCATCCACCGCAGTTCGTTTTTTTGCGCACCCAGCGCCAGGCGAATGCCAATTTCTCGGCGGCGTTGCGACACGGTATACGAGATCACGCCGTAAATGCCGATGACCCCAACCAAAAGCGCCATGGAACCCGCTGTCGCCAGCATCGCCAGGGTAAAAGAAGTGCGCGCCAGCGACTGGCCGTAGATCTCCTGCATGGTCCGAATCGAGGCCACCGGCAGGTCCGCGTTCACCGACCACACCGCCTGCTGCACCCGGTCGATGAAGTCTTCGCGTCCCGCCCGGCGGCTGCGAATCGCGAAGGTGACAGAACGAGAGCTCTCTATGGTCGGCTGCGCGGTATAAGGGTCGTTGAGCATCGCCGGCCAATAAACAATGGCGGGAGCCTTTTCGCCCACCCCGTGGACCCGAACATCCTCCACCACGCCGATCACCTGCTGCCATGGCGCTTTGTCGGACTGCCGTACCCGTTTGCCAATGGCCGCGGGAGCCGAGCCCCACGATTCGCGCGCGAAATTCTCCGACACCATCACCATCGGTCGCAGTCCGTAGATGTCAGCCCAGGTGAAGTCGCGGCCCGCAATCAGGCGCGTCCCCATGGTCTTGAAATACCCGGGCGACACGTAATTGAACAGCTGCAGCGGTGGCTCCCCGCCTCCATAATCTCTTCTCTCCACGCGAATCTGGTCCCAGTTGGGATCGTTGTTGTCCATCGGGACTGCGCCCGCAAACCCCACCGATGTGACTCCGGCAATCGACGTGAGTTTGTCCGCGATGCTGTTCTCGATCCGCGTCACCATTTGCGGATCGGGCACCAGCAGATCCGGAATCCAGATGCGCATCGTCTCCACATGCGCCGCATCGGAAAAACCGGGCTCGACGCTCCGCAGCGCCGCGAAGGTGCGAATCATCAGCAGCGCGCTCACCAGCAGCACCAGCGCGATGGCCACTTGTGCCACTACCAGCGCATTGCGCGAGACCTGCCTCACCCTGTCTGTGCTGGCCGTGCGGCTTGCGCTGCCCATCGTCAGAGACATCCTGGCCCCTGCATATTTCAGCGCCGGGACGGCGCCAAAAACCACCCCGGAGAATCCCGCCAGCAAAAATGTGAAGCCCAGCGAACGCCCATCGAGGGAAATTTCCGTCAGCCGCGGCAAATTCGCGGGACCCGCGGCCACCAGAAGCTGCAATCCGGCCCACGCCACGCCCACAGCCAGCACCCCGCCCGCCAGGCCCAGCGCCACGCTCTCCACCAGCAGCTCGCGCGCGATCCGCCGCCGCCCCGCGCCCAGCGCCGCTCGGATGGAAAGCTCATGCTGCCGCGATTCCGCGCGCACCAGCAGCAGATTGGCAACGTTGCTGCACACGATCAGCATCACCAGCCCCACCGTCGCCATCACCACCCACAACACGCCGCTCACATTGCCAACCACCTGCTCCTTCAGCGAACGGAAGTGCGGTGTGATTCTCCATCGCTCGTAGTAGTGCGGATTGGAGCCAGGACCGTTCGACCAGGAATCCATCCACACCGGAATCAGGCGCGCGATGTCCGCATCGGCCAGCGCCGGCGAAACTCCCGGTTTGAGCCGCGCGATTCCGAAAAAGCCGAATGGAGCAAGCTTCACCTGAGCTCGATCCAGTGCCAGCGGAATCAGAAGATCGAAATCCTGATCGGCCAGCCGGAACCCCCGCGGCATTACGCCCACAATCTCCCGGTTCTGCGCGTCCACCTGGATCACGCGGCCGATGACGCTTCGGTCTCCGCCAAAACGCCGCTGCCAGTAGCCGTAGCTCAGCATCGTCATGCGGGTGCCATGTGGATCCTGGTCCGCCGCCGAGAGCCAGCGCCCCAGCACCGGCGGAACCTCCAGCGTCTCGAGCACGCCATCGCTGATCACTTCCGTCTGCACTTCCTCCGGCTGCGCAACCCCCGTCACATCGGCCGAGCTTGGCGCCCAGATCCCCATCGACGCAAATGTCCGGTTGTGCTCGGCGAACGTGAGATACATCGAGGGCGAAAGCTGAAGACCATTGGAATAACTCGCCAGACCTCCCGCGCCCGGAGCATCGAGCCACAGCGCCGCGATCCGGCCGGACTCGGGATACGGCAGCGGATGCAGCAGCACGCGATTGATCACGCTGAACACCACCGTATTCGCCCCGATCCCGATCGCCAGCGTCAGCAGCACCGTCGCCGCGAATCCCGGAGATCGGCTCAGGCGCCGTAGCGCGAGCTTCAGATCGGCAAGGATCGATTCCAGCGCCGCCCACTGCCACTCTTCGCGGCTGCGCTCCTCCACCAAAGTCACGTTGCCGAAGGCGCGCCTTGCCGCTTGCTCCGCTTCGGCGCGCGGCATCCCCTCTTCCATCAGCTCTTCGGTTCGTTCCACGATGTGCTCTTCGATGGAAATCGACAGGTCTTCATAACGGCGGCGGCGGGAGAAGAAGCGTCTCAACCAGGACATGGGCGTCTCCTACGTGCTCGCCACGGCCAGGACCCGGCTGATCCCGGTGGTCATCTTTTCGAAGCTGGATACTTCCTGCTCCAGGTGTCCGAGCCCGGCGCTGGTCACCCGGTAAATCCGTGTCGGACGCCCTTTCGCCGAGGTTCCCGTCTCGGATTCCAGCCATCCCTGACGCAGCATCCTCTGCAGAGCCGGGTAGAGCGAGCCTTCTTCGATCTGGAGCAGATCGTCCGAGACTTGCTGGATGTATTTCACCAGCGCATAGCCGTGCATAGGTTTCACGCGCAGCGACTGAAGGATCATCAGCTCCAGCGCCCCCGGGAAAAGATCGCGACGTTCGGATTTGTTCGCCATTTGGGCAAACTTTAGCATGTAAATAGGTATATGTAAAATAGCCTTGTTAGGTAAACCATCAGGGCTGACGGCCGCAGGGGAGGGCCGGACTCCCTGGCTTAACTGGGTCGGTGCCCGGCCATTCCCGCCGCTGATGACCGCGCCTACTTCAGCCCGTCCTCACCGTCTGGCGGAACAACTCGTCCATGGCCCGCGGCGATTCCTTCTCCCCGCGATCCAGCTACCAGCGCAACAGCGACAGCAAGCTCCCCGCCAGCGCCGCCGTGCGTGCATCCAGCTCCCACTGCGGAAGATCCGAGAGACGCCCGACTCCGTGAGGCGCTGCTCAAGCCCGCGTGCAAAGTAGCAATGTGCCAGTTCGTGGAAATCCTTCAGATGCCCCGACTCGGCCAGCGTGGGCAGTGCGTACTAAATGTTTCGGCGCTGCTGACCGAGCGAGCAACCTGCCTTTCCATCCCGGTATAATGGAACTTGTAGAAAGAGCGAAAACTTCTTTCGATTTTGATCCCGAAGGGAACACCGCCACATGGCGACCACCAACGCCGGCGCCCCGTCCGCGCAGGGTGAGGCAGGA
>JASHPM010000330.1 GCA_030038115.1 Acidobacteriaceae bacterium
CCCTGCGAGCCGCCAATCGTATTCGGCAAATAGAGATTCGTGTGGTTAAACAGGTTGTAAGCTTCCGCGCGAAACTCGATCTTCATCCGCTCCACCGGCGTGTTGAACCGCTTGTTCACGTCGAGGTCCGTCTCATAGAACGCCGGCGTCCGTCCCGGATTCCGCGACGCATCCCCGAACGGGCTCAGAGCATTGCCGGCCGCGTCCTTCACCGGCGGCAGCACGAACGCCCCGTAGTTGATGTAGTTCACGTATCCGGTATTCGCCGCGCGCGACGCTCGCCCCTGCGTCACCTTCTGGCCCGGCACCACGTCCGGCCGATACTCGTTTGCCCCGCGGTATGTCGCCGAAATCTGCTGCGAGACCTGCTGCGCGCTGTTCGGCGTATACGTCAGGTTGAACGGCGTCCCCGCCTGCGCCGTGTTGATGGCGCTGATCTGCCATCCGCCCAGCAGCGCGTCCTCCGCCCCGTTGATGCCGGACAGGAACTGCCGTCCCTTGCCAAACGGCATCTCGTACACCAGGCTGGTCACGTTCTCGATCGGCAGGTTATAGTCCGACTGCGCATAGTCGCCCCGGATGTTGTACGCATTTTGCGGCGATGGTGTATTGCCCTCCAGCGACGCCGACGCATTGTCCAGCGAGTGCTCCCATGTGAACGAGTTCAGCAGCGTCAGTCCAGCCACCGCCCGCTGCTCGTACCGCACCTCCAGCGCGTTGTAGTTCGACCAGAACTCGTTCAGCGCCTCCGTAATGTCGCTCGGCCAGTTTGAAAACGGCCGCGCAAAACCATTCGCCGGATTCTTTTGGTTCCCGTTCAGGAATCCCTGCAGATGCACGCCGTGATTGCCCACATACGCCACATCCAGAAGCGAGTTCTTCGCCAGCTGCTGCTGCACGCTCAGGAAATAGCTCTCCACGTAGCTGTCCGGCGTATCCTTCGGCACCCACGTGATGTTGTCCGTCGCCGGATTGAAAGCCGTCACCAGTCCTGAAGGAAAGCCCTGGCTTGCGGTCGCGTAGCAGCTCGGCGTGGTGGTGCCCGTGGCGATAATCTGCGCCGGCAGCGGCGTGCTGCACTGGTTCGTCGTCGTTGGCTTAATTTGCGTCACCACCGCAAACTGAGCCTGCGGCGCGTTGATCCCCAGAATGTCTCCCGATCCGGCGCGTGTGTAGTGCGCAAAGCCCGTGCCAAATCCCGCGCGCACCGCCGTCTTCGCCGTAGCCGCGTAGGCGAACCCCACCCGCGGCGAAAAGTCCGTCAGGTCCGGATTCACCAGCGTCTTTCCATATACCCCGCCCTGGCTCACCGGCGTAATGCCGTTGCCCGCTACCGCGCCCGGCGTAATCGTCAGCACCGTCTGCGACGCCGGATCCCAGTTCGAAATGTAATTCTTCCACTCCGAATACGGCGACCCGTATTCCCAGCGCACGCCCAGGTTCAGCGTCAGCTTCGGCGCCACCTTCCAGTCGTCCTGCGCATACGCGTTGTCCATTGTCTGGCGCAGATGTACCACAAAGTAGTTCGCCAGCTGGTAGCTGCTCGTCGTGCCGAACAGAAAATCCGCCCAGTACGTGTCCGATACCGGAGCCGTCGGTGCCGCTCCTCCGCTCGCCGTCGTCGCGCAGTTCGCCGAAATCGCCGCGTCGCACAGGCTGTATCCGCCGCCGTACGTCCACGATCCGTACAGCGGATTGTTGTCGTTCACCGCCATCCAGATGTGTTCGTACTCATAGCCGAACTTCAGCGAGTGAAGACCCTTCACCCACGTGTAATTCACCTTCGGATCCAGCAGCGCCGGGTTCTGCCATTGCGGATTAGTGCTCTGCCGCCCAAATCCTGTGAACCCGGTGATCCCCTCCGAAGGCAATCCCCCTGCCACGATCGGGTTCGACGGCAACCCGGGAATCGAGAATGCGTCGTCGCCGATCGAGAGGTTGTATTTGCCCGCCTTCGTCCGCGAAATGCCCAGCCGCGCGTCCAGAATCTTGTTGGGGCCGAACAGATACGTGTTCCCCAGCGCCGCCTGCTGGTCCAGAATGCGAATCGTCCCGTTCGTCTGCCCGTCCAGCGGCAGCGGAATCGTCACATGGTTCACCCCGGTCTCTTTCCGGTCGCTGATGCGCACGAACCACGAGCTGTTTGCGTTCTGCTGGTAATCCAGCCGCAGGTCGCCCTTGTCGGAGTCGTCGGTGAACGGCGCCTCCACCGAATAATCATTGGAATTCAGGCCGGTCGATGCCAAACCTGACTGCGGCAGAGGAATCTTCTTGAAATACCCCACCACCGCGGCGTTCAGCGGATCGAACGCCGTGCTCGGAATGGCCGTTCCCGCTGCATACGTCGTACCCGTCACCGGATCACGCACCGGAACCACCAGAATTCCATTCAGTTCGTTCTGCGTGGGCAGCGTCAGCACGCTCAGCGGGGTCAGTGTTTGCCGGAACCCTTCATAATCCAGGAAGAAGAACAGTTTGTCCTTCATGATCGGCCCGCCGAAATTCATTCCAAACTGATTCCGATTGAACGCGGGCTCCTTGAAGGGCGTCACCGTGCCCGTGTTGCTCACGATATTCGGCTTGAAATACCCGGCCGCGTTCAGGTCCGTGTTGCGCAGAAATTCGTACAGCGTCGCGTGGTAATTGTTGCTCCCGCTCGCCGAAGCCACATTGATCGTCGCTCCCGACGACCGCCCGTATTCCGCGCTCTCGTTGTTCGTCACCACGCTGAACTGCGCCACCGAATCCGGCGGAATCGCGATGATCTGGTTGTCGAACCCCTGGTTGCTCTCGCCGTACGCATTGTTGTCCATGCCGTCCAGCAAAAAGTTGTTGAACATGCTCCGCTGCCCGTTCACGTTGTACGCGCCCTCGCGCACCAGGCTGCTGATCGAGCTCGTCGTCGCCGCCGTCGGCGCCTGCCGGTCGCCCGTCACCAGCGCCAGCAGGTCGGAGTAGTTCCGGCTCACCAGCGGCAGTGCTTCGCTCTCGTAATTCGTGATCGTCTGTCCCCGCTGGCTTGAGTCCGTCTCCAGCTGCAGCGCTACGTCGCTCACTTCCACCGTGGTCTCCGTCTGGCCCGGCACCAGCTTCAGATCGATGCGCTCCCGGCTTCCCACCCCAATCGTGATGTTCTGTGCTACCGCCTGCGCAAACCCCTTCGCGGTCGCCGTAATCGTGTAAACCCCCGTGCGCAGGGAAGGGAACTCGTAGTCGCCCTCGCCCGTCGTTGTTGACTTTTCAGTAATCCCCGTGGCCGTGTTGGTGGCGCTTACCGCCGCTCCGGAAACGACCGCTCCGCTGGAATCCCGGATCGTCCCCACAAGGCTCCCGTCCTCATATTGGGCGTGCGCACAACAAATTCCGATGAAGAACAGGCCTGCCAGAAATGGGCTGAAAAATGCGTAATGTTGTCTCTTCATGCCAATGAAACTAAGACATTGACCTGTAATAGCCCGTTAACGCCCCGCAAATGGAGCGTGAATCCGTCACCATCAGTGTGTAAAATCGTCCCGACATGGATTCCGGGCGTTCCCCCACTCCCCGCCGCGTCCTCGCCGTCGATGACGACCCCGTCAGTCTGGCTGTCACCGTGGTGTTGCTGGAAGCGGAGGGTTGCTTCGTCCTGCAGGCTGCGAGCGGTGCGCAGGCCCTCGACCTCGCTGCGTCCGATCCCCCCGACTGCATCCTCGCCGACCTGCGCATGCCCGGGCTGGCCAGCACCGAGCTCGCCCGCTCTCTGCGCAAAACCGCTCCTCGCGCCCTGTTGCTCGCCATGAGCGCCACCCCTCCCCAGCAGCTCGAAGGCTATGACGGCATCCTCAGGAAACCACTTTCCCCGGAAAGCCTGCGCGCCGCCCTCGCCCGCCGCCCCGTCGCCGTCAACGGCGCCGCTGTGGAAGACCCCAACAGCGCCGCCATCCTCGACCCCGGCATCTTCGAGCGCCTCCGCCGCGCCATCGATCCCGATGGCCTCGAAGAAGTGTTCTCCGTCTTTTTCAACGACACCCGCGAGCGCATCGCCGTGATGCGCGACGCCGATCCCGCCACCGTCCGCCGTGAGGCCCACACCATCAAAGGCGGAGCCTCCATGGTGGGCGCCCTTCAGATTTCCCGCGCCGCTGCCGCCATCGAATCGGGTATTGACGATCCTGATGATCGGTCGCGCAAACTCGACGAGATGGAAGCCCATTGCCGTTTCGCGACGATTATCCTCAGACAGAGGCTCAATCCATGAACTCTCAGACCCGTTCGGCTCGTCCCGCCCCCCCCGCACGACCGGCGAAAACCGCCTCTCCGGCCATCCGCATCCTCCTTGCCGATGACCATCCCGTCATCCGCATCGGCGTCCGCAACATGCTCCAGAGCGAGCCCGGCCTCGAGGTCGTGGGCGAGTGCGCCGACGGCGATGAGGCCATCACCCAAACCCTTGAGCTGCTCCCCGACATCCTTCTCCTCGACGTCTACATGCCTCGCCTTCCCGGCATCGAGGCCATGCGCGCCATCATGAATGGCTCGCCCTCCGTCAAAATCATCCTCCTCACCAGCACCATCAGCACCCAGCAGATCATTGAAGCCCTCCAGATCGGCGCCCGTGGCATCGTCATCAAGGACGCCGTCGCCGAGCACATCACCGCCGCTATCCGCGCCGTCTCCGGCGGCGATTACTGGATCGGTGGCCGTCGCGTCGTCAATCTCGTCGGCGCTCTCCACGAGCTCATGCAGCAGGCCGCCGTCCCCGATCGCAAAACCTTCGGCCTCACCCCCCGCGAAATGGAGGTCGTCGGCTGCATCGTCGAAGGCTGCTCCAATCGCGACATCGCCAAGCAATTCGGCCTCAGCGAAGAAACCGTCAAGCGCCACCTCTCCAACATCTTCGACAAAACCGGCGTCTCCACCCGCCTCGAGCTGGCCATGTTCGCCATCGCCCACCACCTCGTCGCCACCGAACGCTAGCCGTTGCCGTCAGGCCCGTGCCGAGCTGTCGGGCGGTGCCGCAGCCACAGCTTTCAGAAGACAGCGAAGCCCTGCAGGGGACTGATTCCTGGGCCGGGCCAGGTGCATCCAATCCTAAGTTCAATTGAGCTTGGGCGAGGAGGTTGCAAATGGCAGCCGGCACTTCGACAGCACTGATTACCGGAGGAACGAGCGGAATCGGCCGTGCTGCGGCAAATAAGCTGGCGCAGATGGGCATACACGTTCTGGTTGCGGGCCGCAATGCGGAGCGTGGCAACAATGCGGTCGATGAAATCCGCGCGGCCGGAGGCAAGGCGGACTTTATTTCGTCCAACCTTCAGGATGCGGCGAGTGCACGCGCAGTGGCGAAGAAAGCCCTCGAATTGAGCGGTGGGCACGTGGATATTCTCATCAACAATGCAGGGATCTTCCCCTTCGGGCCGACGCATGAAATGACTGAAGAAGACTTCGACCGCGTCTTTTCGCTCAACGTCAAGGCGCCATATTTCCTGGTAGCGGAACTGGCTCCGCTGATGGCCAGCAGAGGCAATGGGGCAATTGTCAATGTGTCGACCATGGTTGCAGATTACGGGGTATCGGGGATGAGCCTCTATGGTTCCAGCAAGGCCGCCATCAATCTGTTGACTAAAAGCTGGGCTGCTGAATATGGGCCGAGCGGCGTGAGGGTAAACACTGTGAGTCCCGGGCCTACGCGTACGGAGGGTACTGAGGCCATGGGCGAAGGTCTTGAGCAGCTGGCGTCGCAGGCCCCGGCGGGCCGTCCAGCTTCGGCCGACGAAATCGCTGAGGCGATTGTCTTCCTGGCGACCAACCGGGCCAGCTTTATCTATGGCGCAAAGCTGGCCGTGGATGGGGGACGCACTGCTACCTGAGAAGAACTGCTAAGGCGCGGCAGGGAAGCGCAGGCCGCGGCAGCTTGTTCATAGCCGCACTTTCCGCGCAGGAAATCACCATGCTCAGGAGGGCGGCCACGCACATGCCAAAGAAACGGAGCTTTCAACGTCGGCGATGGTGAAATCGGTTGCTGGCACCGGGATTCTGAGGAACTACGACATCCTTGTATCGAGCGCAGCGGCCGCGTCGGGGGCAGTGCGAGACGGGGTTTTCCGCTTCGACGCCGAAACGGGCCACCTCCGAGGCCGCTTCGGATGCGCGGAAATCCGGGATCCTCGGGGCATTCGCCTGTCACCGGATGGCAGGTACGTTGTTGTGAATAATGGCGACAACAGAATCTTGAAGATTGACCCCAAAGCAGGATCCTTGATCGACGCACTTCCTCCTCTCGCGGGGCTCAACCCCGGCGGTGGGAAATTCGGTTCTGACGGCCGCTACTATGTAGGCTCTCGCACGCTGAAGAGCGTCATCGCGTTCGATCTCTCCGGCAAACGCGGTCCATCGACGTTCGTGCCCGCGGGCCTGATCGCGTTTCCCCGTGGCATAGCGATATCGCCAACCAGGGATACTTACGTTGCCAGCGGCACTGACCCGGCCACCGGCGAGGGCCGCAATACCATACTGCGCTTCAGTCCCTCAGGCCGTTTTGACGACTCATTTCACGTCGAGGATGAGGGGTTGAGCCCGCTTGATCTCGAGATCGGCCCCAATGGAAATGTCTTTGCCGCCAGCGAGTTTCCCTTCGGCCACCCTGGAGCGCTCACAACCGTGCGTGAGTATGACCGCCAAACAGGCCGTTTGTTGCGGGTCTTTGACGCTGGAGCCGATGCATCCGCACGGCGTATCACGAGGATGCCGCGCGGTATCACCTTCGGACCTGACGGCCAACTTTATTCCGCCGGAGCCGACAACGTCGTTCGCTATCACTTTGCCGATACGCGCCTCGATCGCGTCGTTCTGCTGAGCCCCGATATCCTTGTCCAGTCCGTCATCTTCATCCCGAATTGAGCTGCTCTGTCGGCAGCAGGCTAATGTGGGTGCCCTCAGGAGACGGGCCGAGCCAGGCTGAGCCCTCATCTAGGCTGATGCTGCGTGAAAGGCGAATCCAGAAAGCGGCCCAGAATCGGAACAGGAAGCGGCGATTGAAAGATCGTGTAATGCGTCACCGCCAGGTGACGCTTGATCGTCGCGGTCCTCGGAAGCCGCCGGGCGAGCCAGTGGTAAGGTGGACGGTGCCGGAGGCAAGACCATGACCATCGAGGATTGGCAGACCATCCCCCGAACCAGCAGGATTCTGTTGCTTCTCATCCTGCTGCTCATATCCACATTGTTCGTCCATGCAGAAACGGTGCCCGGTTTGGGCACGGCCACCTTTCCGGCCACGACACACTCGCCGGCCGCTCAGCGCGAATTTATCCGCGGGTTGCTTTTGCTCCACCTGTTTGAGTACGAGGATGCCGACCGCTCCTTTATCGCCGCGGAAAAGGCGGACCCCGGTTTTGCCATGGCGTACTGGGGCGAAGCGATGACCTTCAATCACCCGGTCTGGAATGAGGTCGACGTCCCGGCCGGTCAGGCCGCTCTGGCCAAATTTGCACCCACGCCGGAAGCCCGCGCCCAGCGCATTGCCGACCCACGCGAACGAGCCTGGTTCGGCGCGGTCGAGATCCTCTACAGCGGCTCTGGCAGCAAGCCCGAGCGCGACGCCCGCTACGCTGAGGCCATGCAGCAGTTGGCGCGCGCGTATCCCAAAGACGACGAAGCGCAGCTCTTCTGCGCGCTGGCGCTGCTGGGCAAAAGTGAAGGCGTCCGCGACGTTCCCACCTACCTGCAGGCTGCGGCCATCGCGAAAGCCGTCTTCGCCCGGAACCCTGACCATCCCGGCGCGGCGCACTATTGGATTCATGCCATGGACGACCCGCAGCACGCCGCCGGAGCGCTCGTCGCAGCACGGGCCTTGTCGAAGATCGCGCCCGATGCCGCGCACGCGCAACATATGTGCTCGCATATTTTCCTGGCGCTGGGCATGTGGGATGACGTGGTCGAAGCCAATCTCGCAGCAAGTACCGTGGCGAACCAGCAGGCCGCTGCTCGAGGAAGACCGCCCGAACATTGCGGCCACGGCAGGTACTGGCTCGAATACGGATACCTCGAACTGGGTCGCATCGCCGAGGCGAAGAAAGTCGTCGCCGCCTGTCGTGACGAAGCCTCGCAACCCGGCATGGCGGCCCGAGCGCGCAATGTCGTCGATCCCGACGATGCCAGTGTCTCCTCTTTCGTCGAGATGCGTGCCCGCTACCTCGTCGACACCGGCCGCTGGCAGGATGAAGTGG
>JASHPM010000331.1 GCA_030038115.1 Acidobacteriaceae bacterium
GCAATGGGTCCGAAGCACGTTGATGGCCGCGATTGGCGGCTGAGACAGGCAAATTAGGACACCACCAAATTTAGCCAACTCATCTCCGACTTTGAGACGATCCACTATCACTCGAAGCCAAAGGAGAAATACGAATCGTTCGCAAATTTCCTTACATATAGGGCGGAAGACGCGTATCCGGAGGGTTGGCAGGACAACCAATACGCCAACCCTGATGCGGTGCGTGTCATGACCATCCACCAAGCGAAAGGAATGCAGTGGCCCGTAGTTTTCATCCCGGCGCTGTTAAAGAATCGCTTCCCCTCCCCGATGCGCGGCGGTCGAGTGTGGAATATCCTGCCCCGAGGCGGAGTGAAGCGGCAAGCGCGGTACGAGGGGAGCGTAGAGGACGAGCGTAGGCTTTTCTACGTCGCAATGACACGGAGCCAGAAGTTTCTCCACCTCACATGGGCGCCAATCCAAGGAAAGAACAACCGATACGTCAAACCATCCGAATTCTGGGAGGACGTGCTCGTCTCGAAGTACTTGAAGCGCAAGGCGGCTGATTACACGAAGCGCAGGCGCCTGCGTCCCAGGCCCCGCAAAGGGGTCGAGAATGTCGTCCTTTCGTTCTCAGATATAAAGTATTTCCTCGAGTGCCCCTACCAGTTCAAACTGCGAATCCTCTATGGGTTCAACGCGCCCATTCACGAAGCGCTCGGGTACGGGCGGTCCCTCCATAATGCGCTCGCCGAGGTGCACGCTCGAGCTCTTCGCGGCGACTACGCTAGCGAGAAAGAGTCGCGAGAGCTCGTGGAAACCCACCTGCACACGCCATACGCCTACCCAAAATTGCGGGAAAAGCTGGAGGTGGCAGCGGAGAAGGTCATTAAGGACTACATCCACGACAACGAAGCCAACTTTGACAAGATCGAGTTTACCGAAAAGCAGATCGAGCTTTCGCTTGAGGATGGTGTGGGCCTAATTGGGCGCATCGATCTCGTGCGACGCATCGACACCGGCGAAACGACGATCGTTGATCTAAAGTCGAGCGACCGAGCCCAACCCGAGGACGTTACGGAGACGCAACTCCATATCTACGCGCTGGGCTATGAGGAGCTGACCGGAAAGAGAGCAGACTACGTAGAGATTTACGAACTCGACGAACGAAAGCGAAAGGCGCGGTCGGTAGACGACGACTTCACACAGGACGTCAAGAATAAGGTCACGCACACAGCGCAAAGCCTCCGACACAGCAGTTTCCCGCCGCTCCCCTCAGCACCCAAGTGCAGGACCTGCGACTACAAGGGGATGTGCACGCCAGGGGCAAAGACTTTGACAGCCAGACTCGGAGGTTCAAAGTGAGAATTGCCGAGCCCGGCGTTCAGACGCTGGCGCAGCGACAGGGGGTGATGGAACGTTGCCGCACGCGACCAGCCAGTCCCCACTTAGTCCTTTCGCTTCTCATTCACGTCTGATGGGTACCCCATAAGTCGGCTGGTGTCGAGCGAAGGTCAGACACGCCTGATCCCGCAGCCGATGATATCGGGCAAGTCTCTCCTTGACAGATGCTGGCCGGGTCGTGGCCAAGCGTCGAGTTAGCCGAATCCACCGGAAAAGCTCAACCGCGAATCTGGTGCCTACAATGGATGAACGCCCAGGAGGCCTTCCCATGAAATTTCTCTCGATCCGGCCGGCCATTCTGTTCGTCCTCGCGCCGTGTCTCCTCCTGCCTGGCGCGGCCGGCGCCCAGGGCAAGGCCGACGAAGAAGCTGTCCGGAAGATTCCGCAGGCCTTTGCGGCGGCGTGGGCGAAGCATGATGGACAACAACTGTCCCTGATCATGGCGGACAACGTCGATTTCGTGGATGTCGCGGGCGACTGGCTGCGGGGGAGAGCGGATTGCGCGCTCTATCACAGCCGGCTGCTCTCGGTGCGCTTTCGGGAATCGACGCTGACACCGCTGGAGGTTTCGGTGCGTTTTCTGCGCCCCGATCTGGCCGTGCTGCACTGGAGCTGGAGGGTGGAGGGCGACCGGAACTTCGACCAAACGCTCCGCAAGCCGCGCTTTGGGCTGTTCACGATGATGGCTGAAAAGAGGGGAGGGCAGTGGCTGGTCACCGTGGCCCAGAACACGAACTGGAGCCCGCCTCCCAACCCCGATCGGGAGATGGAGGGGATTGAGCCGGGGATTCTTTTCCCCAAAGGGCCATAGCAGCGCGAGGGCTGGCTGATGGGGGTCGGGACCAGCGCCCATTCGACTCCGCTCCTGCGTCGCTCCTCTCAGGGCAGGCGGAGCGGCGGTCCCGCGACGGATGGGGGGCTGGGATCGGCGGACTTTCCCGAAGCGCAGCGAGGGAAAGGCTGGGGATTCCGGCGGCGGGGCGGCGTCGCGTGCGGACGGGGTCCCCGAGGAAACGAAGTTTTCGCGGGGTGGCCCTGCACGCGCGAGCCAGGGTTCGGCGAAGGAGGTGCGCTGTTGCTTTTCGCACGTCCGAGACGAACTCTGGCGATGAGCCCCACTGGGACGGGCAACGGGCGCACCCTGGAAAGCGAAGCTCGTTGCCCGCCGGTCCCACGCTGGGCAGGAATGGGTACCGGCGTGCTGGTTTTTTGACTTGCTTTTCACGCCTTCCCTCCTGGGTTGAACTATGGTTGGGAATTAACCGGCTGACCACAGCGTTCGCAACCAGGAGAGGTGGACCATGAGCGTTCCCACACCCGCTGCCCTGAATCCCGAAGGATCGTTAAAGAGCCAGAGAACGGCGTCGACCGTGGATGCGATCGCGCAGTCTTTCCTGGACAATTTGTTTTTTGTGCAGGGCCGATCGCGGGAGCGGGCCACGATCAACGACCTGTACATGGCGCTGGCGCACACGGTGCGGGACCGGCTGATCGAGCGCTGGATTCAAACTGTGCTGAACTACCGGGCGCAGGATGTGCGCGTGGTTTGCTACCTGTCGGCGGAGTTTCTGACCGGCCCGCACCTCGGGAACAACCTCATCAACCTGGGAATCTACGACGAGACGGAAGAGGCGATGCGCAAGCTGGGGCTCGATCTGGACACGCTGATCGAGCAGGAAGAGGAGCCGGGGCTGGGCAATGGCGGGCTGGGGCGGCTGGCGTCGTGTTTTATGGACTCGCTGGCTACGCTGGATATACCGGCCATCGGTTATGGCATTCGCTACGAATACGGCATCTTCGACCAGGAGATTCGCGACGGCTGGCAGGTGGAGACGACGGATAAGTGGCTGCGCCTGGGCGATCCGTGGGCGCTGGCGCGGCCGGAGGACGCGTTTGAGGTGAAGATGGGCGGGCACACGGAATCGTATGCGGATGCCAACGGGCAGTTCCGGGTGCGCTGGATTCCGCAGAGGGTGGTGCGCGGGGTTCCCAACGACACACCGATTCTGGGCTACCGCACGAACACGGCAAACACCATGCGGCTGTGGTCGGCGGAGGCGGTGGAGTCATTCGACTTCGAAACTTTCAACACCGGCGATTTTTTCGGCGCGGTGGCGGACAAGGTGTCCTCGGAAAGCCTGTCGAAGATCCTCTACCCCAACGACGAAGAGATTCAAGGCAAGCAGTTGCGGCTGGCCCAGCAGTTCTTCTTTGTGTCGTGCTCGCTGCAGCACATTGTGCAGATCCAGAAGACGGCGAACCGGCCGCTGGCCGACCTGCATCGCAGCTTCGCCATCCAGATGAACGACACGCATCCGGCGATTGCGGTAGCGGAGATGATGCGCCTGCTGGTGGACGAGAACAACATGGAATGGGAGCCGGCGTGGAATGTGACCACGCGCGCGCTTTCCTACACCAACCACACGCTGCTGCCCGAGGCGCTGGAGCACTGGCCGCTGAAACTGTTTGGCGCGCTGCTGCCGCGCCATCTGGAGATCGTCAAGGAGATCAATCGGCGGCACCTGGAGGAGGTGCGGAGCCGGTTTCCGGGCGACGTGGAGCGGGTGCGGCGGCTATCGCTGATCGACGAAAACGGCGAGGGCTACGTGCGCATGGCGCATCTGGCCGCGCTGGGCAGCCATGCCGTGAACGGCGTGGCCGCGCTGCATACGGAGCTGCTGAAGACTGAGGTGCTGCGCGATTTTTACGACCTGACGCCGGAGAAGTTCACCAACAAAACCAACGGCGTGACGCCGCGCCGCTGGATGGTGCTGGCCAATCCGCGCCTCGGGCAGCTGCTGAGCGCGCGGCTGGGGAACGGGTGGATCCATGATCTGGAAAAGCTGCGCCGGCTTGAGTCCATGGTCGATGATCCGGAGCTGGCACAGGAATG
>JASHPM010000332.1 GCA_030038115.1 Acidobacteriaceae bacterium
TGCTGACAACCGCAGGCGCGCGAGGCCACACAGCCATGCTGACCTTCCCATACCGGCTCTCCATCACCCTCTTCTCCGAAGACGGCGCCGTTCTCGGCACCGTGTCCGCGGAGTGCGACTGGGAGCCTCTTCAGGAATGGACGCGTCTCCATTTTCAGCGGCGCGGGTTGTTGTCCACCCGCGTGGAAGATGAGAGCGCGTCCGTTCTGCCTCTTTGGGCGGCGGCCAGTGGCGAACCCTTATGCCGCGGCCTTCGTCTCCAGATCGAACAGCCCGGTTGGCCGCCGGTCGCCTCGGACTTCCCCAACACCCTCTTCAAAGACCGTGCCGGCGCTCTTGCCTCGCTGCTCGTCGAGCAAAAAAAGCTGCGCGCAGGTGACACGTACACCTACGTCCTGGCCGCTTACCCGGCTGCCCAAACTCCCGACCCCGGCAGGCTCCTCGTCAGGGACACCTCGCCGTGTCTCCCCGTCCAGGATGGCTCGATCGAAGAGTTCCTTGTCCGCGCGAATCCCTGCGGCATCCTCGATGCCGACGATATCCCCGTCTTCGTAGCCTCCCGCGTCCTGCAGGAAGCCGCTGCGCAGACCCGCGAACAGCAGGGGAACGAGACCGGCGGCATCCTCATCGGCAGGCTCTGGCGCGATACCCGCGCGGCGGAAATCTTCGTCGAAGTTTCCGCCCAGATACCGGCGGCATGCACCGCCGGCACCAGCGTCAAACTCACCTTCACGCCGGAAACGTGGACTGCCGCCGCCGCCGCGCTGCACGCGCACGGACACGGTGAGATCTTCCTCGGCTACTGGCACTCCCATCCTGTGCGCGAGTGGTGCACCGGCAAGTCCTGTACGCCGGAGGCACAGAAGACCTGCGTCTACGCGCGCGACTTTTTTTCCGCGGACGACATAGCCGTCATGCGCGCAGCCTTCCCTCGCGCATGGTGCGTGGCCATCGTCGCCAACGACACGGCTTTCGGTCTCAGCTTCAGCATGTTTGGCAATCGCAGAGGCGCAACGCATTCCAGGGGCTTTCACGTAATGGAGGACACATCTAATGTCGCGTAGAACGGCGGAGACGAATGGTTCAGCCGGTGTGGCGGATGGGGTAATTCTGGCGCTGGAACAGATTCTGGCCGCGCCCGGAAACCCCGGCTCACTCGATAGTCGCCTGGCCTTGTTGGCCCAGCTGCGCAAAAACGCCGCGGAGAACGAAGCTGCGATGGATCGCCACCTGCTCGTGCGCCTCACGCGCATGGACGAGGCCTTGTCCGCCGTTCAGCAGCAGCAGGAAGAGCTGCGCGAACTCATCGCCACGCTCACCGCGCCGCCCTTCTTTCCCGCGGTGTTTCTCGGCCTGGCCGGCGCGCATCGTGTTGCGGGGGCTATCGTGCAGACCGGCAACGAGCAGCGCGTGGTGCAGATTGCGGAAGATCTCCCCCCCGGGCAACTCGCGCCCGGCGACGAAGTCTTCCTCAGCCAGGAACGCAACTTCATCGTCGCCAGGTCGGAAACCCCGATTCTTCCCACCGGAGAGGTTGCCGACTACAGCCGCCGCCTTGCCGATGGCCGCGTGGTGCTCCGCTCCCGCGATGAGGAGTTGGTTGTCGTGCCCGGCCTCGCGCTTCGCGATCAGGGCCTCAAAGCCGGAGACGCCGTGCGCTTCAACCGCCTGGCCGGCCTGGCTCTCGAACGCATCGAGTCCTCCAAAGGCGAGGACTACTTCATCCAGTCCACTCCTTCCGATTCCTTCGACGGCATCGGTGGACTCGATTGCGAAATCGACGAACTGAAAAGAATGATCACCCTCCACCTCTTCCACTCTGACATCACCGGCAGGTACAAACTGCCGCGCCGGCGCTCTGTGCTCATGGAAGGCCCGCCTGGCAATGGAAAGACCAGGCTGGCGCGCTCTGCCTGCAACTGGCTTGCCGGGCTCTCGCCCGGGGCTCGCTCACGCTTCATCCACGTCAAGCCCGGAGCCCTCAACAGCATGTGGTTCGGCGCCACCGAGCACCGCTATCGCGAGATCTTCCGCGTGGCTCGCGAAGCCGCCGCCGCCGAACCCACGCCCATAGTCATGTTCTTCGATGAGGTCGACGCAATCGGGGCGGCTCGCGGTGGTTCGTATCACCGCGTCGACGACCGCATGCTCAACGCTTTCATGGCGGAGCTCGACGGCCTGGAGGAGCGCGGCAACCTTGTCGTCATGGCCGCCACCAATCGTCTTGACGCCCTCGATCCCGCTCTTCTCCGTCCCGGACGCCTCGGGGACCTGGTCCTCCACATTCCCCGTCCAGGCAAAACCGCGGCGCGCCTCATTCTGAGCCGCCACATGCCCGCTGGCATTCCCTGGGCGGCGAACGGCGAAGGTCCGGCCGCTGCCCGCGAAGCTCTGCTCGATATGGCAGTCGGACAGCTCTTCGCGCCAACCACGGATACTGAGTTGGCCATCCTCACCCTGCGCGATGGCAAGCGCCGCGTGGTTCGCGCCGCCGACCTGCTGAGTGGTGCGCATCTTGAAGCCCTGGCGCACACCGCCATGGAACGCGCGTGTGTGCGCGAGGCCGAAGGAGGACCCCCCGGAGTCAGTTCCGCCGACATCGGCGCCGCTGTTTCCCGCTTCATGGTCGCCGCACCCGGCGCGCTCACCCCGCTCAACGCCCGCAACTACCTCCACGATCTGCCCCAGGACGTCGACGTGGTCCGCGTGGACATGATTGAGCACCGGCTGAATCGGCCACATCGCTACTGTGTCGAGGCCGCCTGACATGAACAACCATGCTGCGCTGCCCGGCAATCCTCTCCTCTTACCAAAACTGTGTGGTGCGGATATTGAGCTCGGCAATTTCGTTGCCGGAGTCGGTCATGGTTCCTCCACCGGATCTGAGGCTTCGCGCGCCCTCATCGCCGGAATCAGAGGCTTTCCCGAAGCCCGCAACAACTGGCTCGGAATCAAATGGTCTGTCCCCTCTGTACCGCCTCTCCACAGCACCTCCGGCGGCCAGTCTTCTTCCTGGGCTGGCGGATGGGGCTACGACCCCCAGGATGTGAGCCGTCGTTTTCTCGCCGCGAATGGCGCCTGTGCTTACGTGGACCTTGACCACGTCGAACTTTGTCTGCCGGAGGTAGTTGACGCCTGGGATCACCTTGCCGCCTGGCATGCCATGCTTCGCATCCTGCGCAAGGCTCTCGACGAGGCCAACGAGGAGCGGAACAACAATCGTCCTATTCAGGTGCTTGTCAATAACAGCGATGGCATGGGCCACTCCTGGGGCAGCCATCTCAATTTCTTCATCAGCCGTCGCGCCTTCGATAACATCTTCCGCCGCAAACCTCACTATCTCCCCTGGCTCGCATCGCTCCAGATTGCCGGCATTCTCCTCACCGGCCAGGGCAAGGTCGGCAGCGAAAACCACAAGCCGCCTGCTCGCTATCAGATCAGCCAGCGCGCCGATTTCTTTGAGACTCTCTGTGGAACGCAGACTACCTACGATCGGCCACTGGTCAACGCCAGAGACGAACCTCACTTCGGTTCCTCGCTGGTGGAGGATCCCGCCGCGGGAGCCCGGCTGCACGTCATTTTCTTTGATTCTGCTCTGGCCCACGGCTCGGCCCTGTTGCGCGTGGGCGTCATGCAGCTGGCCCTCGCCCTTGTGGAGCTGGGCTGCCTCAATGCGCGCCTTATTCTCGACGATCCCCTCGAGGCGCTTCAGGATTTCAGCCGCGACCCCTCGCTGCGCGCCACCGCTCGCCTCATTGGCGGCGAACGGGTCACCGCTCTGGAGCTTCTCGGCGCTTATCTCGACGAAGTGAAAACGTACCAGGCTGCCGGCGTGTTCCAGGGCGTAGTTCCGCGCGCAGCCGAAATCATTGCTCTCTGGGAAGACACCTTCGAAAAACTCTCCCGCCGCGACTGGATGTCGCTCGCCCCCCGCCTCGACTGGGTTCTCAAGATGTTCATCCTCGAAAGAGCCATGGAGCAGCGTCCCGAACTGGACTGGTCCTCCCCCGAAGTTAAGCTCATCGACCACCTTTATTCCAGCCTCAACGATGATGGCTTGTACCTCGCCTATGAAAATGCCGGCTTCGTCGAGCAACTGGTCTCGCCCGATCGCATCGCGCATTTCACTCGCAA
>JASHPM010000333.1 GCA_030038115.1 Acidobacteriaceae bacterium
GAAATCCAGGAAGCCGTCGACCACCTGCATCAGGTGTTCCTCGGCTCTGGCCGGAATTGTTTTGTTCCCCAGCCGCGCAGCCAGTTCCCTGAACCCGTCATCCGCCAGCGCATTCAGCAGCCCGTCGCGATCCGCAAAGTGCCGGTAGAGCGCCATCGGCGTGATCCCCACCGCCCGCGCCACCCTCCGCATCGTCACGGCCTCTGCTCCTTCCCGATCCAGCAGTTTCCCTGCTGCCGCCGCAATCTTTGCCGCAGTCGGGATCTTTGTCATGCATATGGCGTATCACAACGATGTATACGCTGTATACTCGCCGGCGGTTCCCTTGTCTCCGGCGTTACTGTTTAACCGATTGATTCTGTGTGGAAATTAAACCCGCTATTCGATTGACCCAGTCTCTTCGCCCCGTATCGAATAAACAGACAGGGTCTGGTGTTACTGCTGTCATCTCGGAGACGTGCCAATCAGTGGACCTTGCATTCAGCGGAGCTGTGCGTTAAGCCGAAGCCACCAACAGACAAAGCGAGAGCACGCTTTTAAGCGGCCGGATTTGTCTCGCATCACAGCGGTTGCGAAAGGCCCGCCCGAATGACCCTTGGGATTGCGGTTCCGTTTCCCGGCGGATCCATCCTCTGCGCCGATTCGCGTATCGAGGCCAACGACGGATCGTCGGCTGCCGAAAGCGAAGCCGCCCTCATGTCCTTCACCTCCGGCAAGCGCATCTTCGCCATCACCTACGCCGCTAAAGATCCACGCGCCGGAAAAATGCTGGCCTCCGAAATCGCCACCGTCGCGTGCAACGCCGCCAGCCGCCAGGACACCGTTCCTGGCATCAAGCGCGTCATGGGCGACTGGTTCCGCTCCTACGGTGTCGCTCAGATTCCCGCGCTCCAGTTCCTCGTTGCCAGCAACTCTACCGATGAAAATCCCGGCCGCGTTCTTCTCTGCGAGCCTCCCTCCACCGTCATGGAAACCTTCGGCCCCTGCGTCGTCGGCGCCGGCGCCCGCCCCATCAATCCATGGCTCAGGCTGCTCACCCCGCGCTTCAATCAGAGCTTCAGCATTCGCTCCACCGTCCTGCGCGTGACCTACCTCATGTATCTCGCGCGCAAGCACGACCCGCTGGCCGTGGGCGAAGAAACAGAGATGGTCGTCCTTTCCAATCGCGGCTCCTTCACCTACATTGACCGCAAAGAGCTCCGCCAGGCCGAAGGCGTGGGAGAAAAGGTCGACGCCCTCCTCCTCGACATGGCCCGCCAGGTGCTTTCCGCCGAAGCCGAGCAGTCGCCGCAGACCATCGCCGAAGAATTCCTGCGCGGCTACTTCGACGTGATGGAGCAGAACCCCCAGGTCTACTTCCCGTCGCTCAGCTATCTCGACAAATCCGGCTCGTCGGGGTCGGGCCCGGTCCCCGTCCTCGCGCCTCTCCCCACCGGCACGCTAGGATAAGCAAGCCAGCCCCCAGACACCCAGGCATTCAGGCGGCACATCTCATGAGCGACTTCCTCGGCGACCTCCGCTTCTCCCTGCGCACGCTCATAGCCAGCCCGGCCTTTACGATTACCGCCATCGCCGCTCTCGCGCTCGGCATCGGAGCCAACACCGCCATTTTCACCGTCGTCAACACTGTCCTCCTCAAGCCGCTCACCTATCCCGAACCCGACCGCATGGTCCGGTTCATGGACACCTATCCCGACGGCAACGGCAATGCGGCCTCGCCGGTCAACTTCAATACCTGGCGAGTCCAAACCAGCGTCTTTCAGGACATCGCCGCTTACGACTTTGGCGGTCCCGGCTTCAACCTTACCGGCACTGTGCCCGAGCAGGTCCACGGCCTACACGTCTCCGAAGCCTATTTCCGGCTCTTTGGCGCCCCGGTCGAGCTTGGCCGCACCTTCACACCGCAGGAAGACTCCCCGAACGGCGGCCACGTCGTCGTCATTAGCTACGGGTTCTGGCAGCGTAAGTTCGGCGGCAATCCCAACATTGTGGGCACCAGCGTCTCGCTCAGCAACGAGCCCTGCACCATCATTGGGGTCCTCGGAAAATCCTTCTTTACCGATCCCGCAGCCGACATCTGGGTTCCCTTCCAGATCGATCTCAACAGCACCAACCTCGGCCACTACTTCCTCGTCGCGGGCCGCCTCAAACCAGGCGTCACTCTCGCCCAGGCCAACGGCCAGCTCAAACTGGCCGCCGATCAGTACCGCCGCCTGCACCCTGACGACATGGGGCCCAAAGACAGCTTCGGCGTCCAGCTTCTCCGCGACTCCATCGTTGCCGGCGCGCGCAAATCCCTGTTTGTCCTTCTCGGAGCCGTCGGCTTCGTCCTCCTCATCGCCTGCGCCAACGTCGCCAATCTGCTGCTCGTCCGCGCCACCGGACGCAAGCGTGAATTTGCCATCCGCGCCGCCATGGGCGCCAACGGCCTCCGCATCGTCCGCCAGCTCCTCACTGAATCCATCGTCCTCTCTGTCACCGGCGGTGTCTTCGGCCTCATCCTTGGCTATGCGGGCGTCCGCGCCCTGCTCGCCGTTTCCCCCGCCGGCCTGCCCCGCGTCGGCGAACATGGAGCCGCCGTCGGTATCGACTGGCGTATCCTCCTCTTCACCCTCGCCATCTCTCTCCTCACCGGCGTTCTCTTCGCGCTCGCCCCCGCCATCGGCGCCTCGCGCCCCGACCTCAACACCACACTCAAGGAAAGCAGCAACCGCTCCGGCACCGGGCTTCGTCACAACATCACCCGCTCCCTGCTCGTCATCAGCGAGGTCTCCCTCGCTCTCGTCCTTCTCATCGGTGCCGCGCTTCTCATCCGCACCTTTATCGCGCTCCGCCGGGTTAATCCCGGCTTCGACCCCCGCAACGTCCTCACCCTCGAAATGTCCCTCACCGGCGATCAGTTCAAAAAGACCGCTGGCGTTGCCCAGGTCGTGCACGACGGCCGCGAACGCCTCAACGCCATTCCCGGCGTCGAAGTCTCCGCCTTCACCTGCTGCCTGCCTCTCGAAGGCGCCTATGACCTGCCCTTCAACATCATCGGCCGCCCGCCCGAGGGCAAATCCCCGTGGAACGGCGACGTCGGCTGGCTGAGCGCTTCCCCCGGCTACTTTGCCGTCTTCCACATCCCCATCCTGCGCGGCCGCGACTTTACCGAGCTGGACACCGGTTCGGCCCCCGGCGTCGTCCTCATCAACGAAACCTTCGCCAAAAAATTCTTCCCAAAGGAAAACCCCGTAGGCCAGCAGCTCCTCATCGGCAAAGGCGTTGGCCCGGGGTTCACTGAGCCTCCCCGCCAGATCATCGGCATCGTCGGTGACATTCGTGATGGCGGCCTCAACAACGATCCCCGCGAGCTCATGATCATTCCCGCCGCCCAGGTTCCCGACGGTATGACCATTCTCATCTCCAATATCGAGCCCTATATATGGCTCGTCCGCACTCACGGCGACCCGCACCAGTACATCGCCGCCATCACCGAGCAGCTCCGCCAGGCCAGCGGAGGATTTCCCGTTGCTCGCGTTCGTCCCATGACCGAAGTGGTCGCCCAATCAACCGCCAGTCAGGATTTCAACATGCTTCTCCTGTCCATCTTCGGAGCCTCCGCGCTTGTCCTCGCCGCTATCGGCATCTATGGCCTCATGGCTTACTCCGTGCAACAGCGCACGCAGGAAATGGGCATCCGCATGGCCCTCGGCGCGGATCGCTCCCACATCCGCTCCCTCGTCGTCTGGCACGGGATGCGCCTCGCCATCGTGGGCGTCATCATCGGCATCGGCGCGGCCTTCGGCCTCACCCGCTTCATCGCCAGCTTCCTCTTCGGCGTCAAAACCTGGGACCCGCTGGTATTTGTAACCGTCCCGGTTGTATTAAGCCTGGTCGCGCTCCTCGCTGTCTGGATGCCGGCCACCCGCGCCTCTC
>JASHPM010000334.1 GCA_030038115.1 Acidobacteriaceae bacterium
GCTTTGCGATTCAGAAAATGTGTGATCGAGTCCAGCCCCGCGCCCCGCGTCGCGCTGATCTTCGCCACCGGCACGCCCATCTCCTGCGCCAGCGCCAGCGTGTCCACCCGCCCGCCCCGCGCCTCCATCAGGTCGCTCATGTTCAGCAGCACCAGCGTCGGCAATCCCAGGCCCAGCACCGGAGCCACCAGCATCAGTTGCCGCCGCAGCTGCAGCGAATCCAGCACCACCAGAATCGCGTCCGGCGCCGGCGTTCCCGGCATCTCGCCGTGCAGCACCTCCACCGCTACCCGCGCGTCTTCCGAATAGGAATCCAGCCCGTAAATCCCGGGCAGATCGATCAGCGTCAGGTCGCCGCGCCCGATCCCGTTCAGCCGGCCCACGCGCTGCTCCACCGTTACGCCCGGATAATTTGCCACCTTCTGACGCAGCCCCGTCAGCCGGTTGAACAGCGTCGATTTCCCCGAATTCGGCGGCCCCACCAGCGCCACCGTTCGGATCCGCCCCGCCACCCGCGGCTCAATCGGTATCTCAATCGTCGCTGTGCTGCAGCAATCGCTCACTGTTACCTCGTGTTCGGTGCTTCGTACTCCCGAACCCTGATCGCCTTCGCCGTGTCGCGCCTCAGCGCCACCTCGAACCCGTCAATCGAATACACCGTCGGATCTCCCGCCGGCGCACGCCGCACCACCTTCACCCGCGCCTCCGGAACGAAACCCATGTGCATCAGGTGATGCTGGACCTCCCCGGGCAGCTCCAGGGACTCCACCACCCCCACCGTGCCAATGGGCAATTCGCTCAGCAGACTCAACTTCCATGCTCCGGAGAGCTCGAGCTCGTCCTCGGCTTCGACCCCAAAATCCGATAATAGCGCAATTGCGACCATTTTGCTCCTATATTGCCGGGTAAAGGCAGAATACGGTCGCACCGGCCTCCCGCACCGTGATTTGCGTCACATGTTCCATGAATTAACCGCACAAAGAATCGCTTCGGGAAACGACCCCCAAATCGGCTGTACGAAGATGAGCGGATTCCAAATCGGGACCCATCGAGACTTCTCATCTAAGCGGCAGGGTGGTCCATCTGACCCCACCACGACCAGCGGGTGCCCCGTATCTGCCGGCTGTTGGCAGATGCGGGATTCCACGGCGCTCTCCCCGGAACTCCCAACTCCCTCTCATCCTTCCGTGCTCCTGACCTTCGGCCATCGAAGTTCAGCCTCGCAGCATGGCGCGCGGGCTGGTTCGGTACCAACAGATGGGCCCTTTCCACTCCCTCACTTCCCGCTATTACCGGCGGCAGCCAGGGCTGGGGACGGCCGGAGCGAGGGAAGCGCTGGAGGACGCGCTGGAGCGGGCGCGGCGCCGCTGCGCCTTTGTCGGGCCTGCGTATGCGGTCATGCCGGAGCACGTGCATTTGCCCCCAGCCAGGTTCACCCCACAGCAAGTAGCGGACGCCTCCGGCCCTCCGATCGTCAAAGGTAAACGACCTTGCTCCCATTCCGAAGTACCCCTCCCAGACCCATTTTGGGAAAGCACATCTCAGATCCTTCCCTTTCGTGCTGCAAAAAAACACCGCTCTGCGACGCGGACCGGCAGCTCGTCGCCAGGGGTGCCATCACGAACCGGCGCTGCGATTCGTCCAGCCTGCTACTGTGAACCCCCAGCCGGCGGTGCCGCCCCCGCCCCTCCACTCTCCCTCACTCCGAAATCCAGCGGCGTCTCGATCAGTTTCATCACATCCGCCGGCATCGGCTGCCCCGCATTCTTCACCAGCAGGCTCACCTGCCACATCTGCGTCGCGTTCAGCACCTTGTCGAACGACGGCATCCCGCTCAGCCGGATCCCGTTCGCCACTTTCCAGTACGTCTCGCCCACCGGGTCGTCGCTCACCCCCACCACCCCATTGCCATGCGGCGCCCACAGCTGCGGCGCGTGCGGATACATGTGCTCCGCAAACGCCGACGGCCGCCCATACAACCCGTGGCACGACGCGCATTGCGCACGATAAATCTGCGCGCCCGCCGTCAAGTTCGTTGCGCTCGCCTCCATCGGCGCGCTCGCCACCATCTCCTTATCGATGCGCGCATGCAGCGGCGCCCGCACGATCTGCCGCTCCAGCGGCAACGGCGGATCGGCCACCGCCACCGGCGGATGCCCCACGTGGAGATAGACCATCACCCAAACCGGAATCACCAGCAGCCCCAGAATCAGTCCCACCAAAAATCGCATGCGCTCCTCGCTTCAAAATCGCAGGATGGTCGCAGATGAGCCACTCGGCCCATCGCCCTTCACGGCATCCTTGCATGCTCATGAACTTTCCGCAATCCTGTCATCCTGAGCGAGTGAGATTGATTTCGTAAACCTATGACACCATTTACATAAACATTGCCGATTTCCGCTGTGTAGGAATTGTGCAGACAACCTGTGCAATCTCACTCAATTTTCCTGCTATCGGTCGGGCCGGAGAACCAAGCAATGTTCCTCATTTATGGCCATCGGCTTGAGCGGCCTTACGGACTGTTTAGTTTGGCCTCCAGTTCCACGATTCTTCGTTTGGCTTGGGCCAACTCCTCTTGAGTCTTCGTGGGTACAACCAGTTGCTGGACGGCTTCGACGATCAATTTTGCTGTCGTCTCCGGTGACCTACCGTCCATGAACTGTCGATCCATCTCCCGAGGCGTGATACCCCGCCGGTCCGCTTCGCGTTTCACGCCCTGCCAGAGTTCTCTTTGAAGAGTGAATCGCTCTGCCCAAGGGAGGTCCACTTCTCCGGTAGATCGCAGCAGGCGCAGTGCCCGAACGCCATTGCTCATCAGGCGCCCGTGTGAGCCGAACTCAAATAGGGCTCGTCTCAACGTGCCCGCGCCGAGGCTCACTTGAGGGATGGCGGATAGCAGGTAGCTGAACGCCCGCTTATTAAAGATAAGTTGGGATCCCTGAAAGACGTGCTCGAAGGCGCGTTCGGCTGCTCTCAGCGCGCCAGAGGACGAAAGGAGGAGCATTGGCTCTTCTAGTCCGGCTCGCGCTGCGAGTTCCCGTGCTGAGGCGAGAGATGCCATTAGTCTGCCGTCTCTTTCAATCTTGTAGGCCACATCCTCCACCTCCTCCGCAGCCGTGCTTCGGCGGGAAGCGAGGCCGCGTAAATAGTCAGAGATCTCTTTGCTGAGGTTCTCGTCGCAGGTGGCCGGCAGAATCTCGGCCTTCAGCCGCTCGCGCATTAGGGAACCTCTGAAGTACTGTGCGCTCCACAGTCCAGGCGGTTAACCTGGGTTGAGGGGGAACAGGGCGAGTGGAACAGCAGACGCTGGCGGCGCAGAACGGGTTCGAGAGATACGGGAAGAAGACGCGGCGGGAGCAGTTTCTGGAGGTGATGGATCAGGTGGTGCCCTGGGCGGAGCTGGAGGCGCTGATCCGGCCGCATTATCCGAAGGGCGAGAACGGTCGTCCGCCCATGGGTCTGGGCATCATGCTGCGGATTCACTTTCTGCAGCAGTGGTTCAACCTGAGCGATCCGGCCGCCGAGGAGGCGCTGTACGATTCCCCGGGGCTGCGGCGGTTCGCGGGCATTGATCTGGGGCGAGCGCCGGCGCCGGATGAGACGACCATCTGCAAGTTTCGTCATCTGCTGGAAGAGCACGACCTGGGCGGAGCGATGCTGGATGCGGTGAACCTGGACCTGGAGAGCCGCGGCATTCGCATCGCGACCGGGACCATCGTGGACGCGACCATTATTCATGCGCCTTCCTCGACGAAGAACGCGCAGGGCGAGCGCGATCCGGAGATGCACCAGACGCGCAAGGGCAGGCAGTGGTACTTCGGCATGAAGGCGCACATCGGGGTGGACTCGAAGACGGGCATCGTTCACTCGGTGTGCACGACGGCGGCCTCAGTGGCCGACAAGCATATGCTGGCTGATCTGCTGCACGGAGACGAACGCAAGGTGTGGGGCGACGGCGGGTATCAGGGACAGGGAGCGACGATTCGTGAGGCTGCTCAACATGCCCAGGATATGACCAGCCGCAGGACCAGATATAAGGAATTTGTCGATGAGTTACAGCGGGCGAAGAACCGCGTCAAGGCCAGAGTGCGGGCGAAGGTGGAGCATCCTTTTCGGATCGT
>JASHPM010000038.1 GCA_030038115.1 Acidobacteriaceae bacterium
CAGAGTGAAAACCTGCTTCGTTCTCTGTGCCGCTTTGCTCGTCGTGTTCGGCGCCAGACCGCTCTTCGCCGCTTCCGACATGACCGGCAAGTGGACCACCACCGATATGAAGTCCCCCGACGGCTCCACCTTTACCCTCACCTTCGATTTCAAACAGGACGGCACGAAGCTAACCGGCACCGTCACCGGCCCGCAAGGCGATCCGCTGGCCATCGACAATGGCAAGGTCGATGGCGATAAGTTCTCCTTCACCGTCTCCTTCAACGGCATGACCATCACTCACGATGGCACGATCAATGGCGATGAAATCAGGATGAGCACGAAGACCACCGGCGGCGACATGCCCCCCATGGACATGACCCTGAAGCGCTCGGCGGACGCGTCGAAATAACCTGGCCGCACAATGACCAACGCCTGGGATCGACGTGGTTCCCGGGCATCCGCGCCATCAAGCCGCTGGCGATTCGTGTTTCTTCCGATGGCTGCGGATCGCATGGAGCACGTCCTCATCGGACTGCCAGTCGAACTCCGGCTCCGGCGACAGGCCGTTCGCCGCCAGCACCACCATCACGATTCCCGAGGAACATCGGGCGCAGTAAATCCCAAGGCCCGTTCCGCCGTCTTGTTGCCGAATCAGTTTCGCCTCTACCCCAAGTCCCTCAACCGCCCCAAGCTTCATCCGGTCGCCTCTGCCCTGCAAGAAGCTACTGACGAATCAGCGCTTCCGGGGCCGCGACGGTGGCTCAAATGGCCGAAAGATAGGAGAACAAACGGCGAAGATACCACTTAGGTTGAATGACCATCGCTTCGTTGCCGCCCTATTGTCGAGCTGAGCCGCGTCATTCGGACATGGATGCGGCTCAATTAGAAGCCCTCAGGTCGGTCAGGAGCCCCCGAGGGCTTTTTTCTCGCTGGCATGGCCGGCGCAGCCACACGGGGCCTGTAACGCTCCGATCGGGGAGCGAAGACCGCGGACGCGGAAGCCATTCTGACTCTCAGCGTTGCAAATGTATCAGAGACTGTTACCGATTCTGTTGAATTCGTTGTTGATCTTGCCGGTCAGTGAGCTCAGCGCTCCAACCGCCGACAGAGCGAGCAATGCAGCCACTAATGCGTACTCGATCAGGTCTTGGCCGCTGTCGTCGTTCAGTAGATTTGCCAGGAGCCGTTTGCTTCTCATCGGAGTTCTCTCTCCATCATCTTTGGCCTGGGGAATGGTCGTGCATTGCCGGAATCGGCAATCCCAACATTATCAAAAGCGTCAGGCTTTGCGGCCAATCCCATTTTTGTGGAATTACGTAACCGTCGCATGCACAAACCGCATGGAATCTGTTTCCCGTCCAGTGCCGTCGCATCCGGTCTCGCCCGGAACCTGTGGTAATCATCCGGTCAGAGCAGCACAGCTTGAGCAGTCCTGCCGTTCATGATCCGATCCACAACAGGGGCGCCAGACCAACCGCCGCCAAAGCCGTCAGGAGTGCGAAGCTCTGCACCCCGGTTCTCCGGTCAGCCAGGCTATAGGCGTAGATTCCCTTTACAAGATTGTTGCTGGAAGCGGCGATCAGCACAGCTGCGGCCGCAACCTTCAGGGGTGTCAGCGTACCCGCGGCCTGGGTCATCCCCATAATAAAGGGATCGACGTCGGTCACCCCCATAACCGCCGCCAGAGTATTCACTCCCGCCTTGCCCAGGTAAGTGACCGCCAACTGGGTAGCGATCAGCATACCCAGAAATAAAGCGGCGAAAAGAAACGCTGCGCCCAGCTCCAGCGGGTTTTTCGGCTCGAATTCCCGCTGCACCGCCTGCGCACTGGCATCCGCGCGGCGCGTCCAAAGCCAGCCGCCGCCAATCGCCAGAACCGCCAATGCAACAAAAGAGAGGTCCAGAAGCGACAGCAGACGTCGATTAAAAAGTGCGAGCAGGATCATCAGGCGCAGGTACATCACTCCCGACGCGATCAGTATGCCGCCGGCAAACAGATGCGGGTGCTCCTCGTGAGCGGCTCTGCGCGCCATCACCACCGTAGTGACCGTGGAGGAATACGCGCCGCCCAGCAGTGCCGACAGAACCACCCCACCCTGCGACTTTGTAACCTTCTGCAAAATGTAACTGACGTAGGAGATCGCGCTGATCGCAACCACCACCAGCCAGGTCTTAAAGGGGTTGATGTGAAATCGTGTGAACTCCTGCCTCGGCAACACGGGCAGAATGACCCCGGTCAGAAGCAGAAACTTGGCGAACGTGAGAATCTCCCGCGGCGCAATGCGCACGGCTAGCTTCTCCAGAGCGGCCTTCAGGTCCAGCAACAGCAGGCTGGCCACGCTCAGCGTAGTCGCGATCCAGAAATGTCCGTAGCAGATCAGCGCTCCCACCAGAAAGGTCGCAAGGCCCGACATTTCTGAGGTGACGCCGGGGGTTTCCGTCGTGGAAAGTTTGTGCCAGTAAGACAGGAGCAGGAACCCGGCGACCACCAGGAACCCGATCGTTAGCGGCAGCAGTTGTGTGCCCGAAACAAGCGCAATCGAATAGCCGATCAGGCCAATCAGCGGAAAGGTGCGCACCCCTCCAAAGGAGTATGAGCCTCCCTGCGCTTTATGATCTTCCCGCTCCAGCCCGATCAGGAACGAGAGAAATAAGACCAAAACGATCTTGACCGCGTCGGGGGGCAGCCGCTGATAGAGTTCCACTGGAGTTGCGCCTCCCGGTGGAATCATACCCGGACAACCGTCTTACGCCGGCGCTATTTTTGCAAGGTGCGGATATAGGCGATCACGTCCCTGATCTGGGCATCGGTCAGCTTGCCGTTGTAGGAGGGCATCTTGCCCTTGCCGTTTTTGGTTGCCTCGATCAGCTGCGAATCCGGCGCCTTCACCAGATCGGGAGATTTGAAGGATGGAACCTTCAGCATCTTCCCTGTGGAACTGGTGGCCAGCCCGTCGGCGCCGTGGCACATCGCGCATTTCGCCTTGTAGGTGTCTGCACCGCTCTGCGCCGTGGCGGGGACAGCGAGTGCGGCCGCAAGCAGGCTCAGAAACGTTATTCTCATCAGGCGATTCATCATTCTTCTCCTCTGTGGTGGACAGACGGGTGCCCTGGCGCTTGCGGACCAGGGCCGGTCTGCATGTTGCCGGCCCTGTCACTCGTCCGAGGTGGTCCCTACTTCGTTGCGGGCGCCGTGCTTGCGGCAGCCTTGTGATGGTGATGTTTCACCACCGGATTGCGCGGCTGCGCCTTCACCGTGCTTTCGTCGACCGCGGTCGTGCCCGGCACGTCGTTGTCGAAGGTCGCTCCCGCCGGAACAAGGTAGTCTCCCACCTCATTCTGTCCGCTGGTGCCCGTTCTTACCTGGATGCGGCTGGCGTCGATGCCTTTCTCCGTCACCAGGTAGTCCTTCGTATTCACTGCGCGCTGTGCCGCCACTTCGTCGGCGGTCAGTTCGTGTTTGGGGTGGTGCTTCGTCTTCGGCGGCGGTATCGGAGCTGAGTTACCCACCACCACCAGAGCGGCATCCGCCTTCTGCTGCGCGTTCAGCGCCACCTCATCCAGACACGCCTTGGCTTCGTTGTCCACGCGCGTCGGGCGCTTGGTGTCGCGGTCGAACTGGATGGAGCACAGCGTCTCTGTCTTCGGTGGCGGCGGCGGTGGAGGAGCCTGCACATCCACTGACGTCGTCGCCGATGCCGAGTGCGACTTGTCGTCCTGCACGTTGCACGTTATCGTGATGGTTCCCGGTGGCGCACCCGCGCTCGACAGCATCGCTGTGTTCCCGGTTCCGTTGATCGATCCCGCCGACGCCGAATAGCTGTACGTCAGCGGGCGGTTCTGCGGGCTCGCCGCGGTTGCCGTAATCGTGCTGCTTGCACCCGGCTGCAGCGTGGTGGGGCTGGCCGAGCAGGAGATCGTGGGCGGCTCGAATGGCTTCACCGTAAAGTTCGCCGCGCAATCGGCGGACTGTCCCGGCTTCAGCCCTTCCTTGCCCTTCTTGCCTTCCTTCACATTGCCCTTCACTGTGTAGTCGCCGGGAGCCAGGGAGCCGGTGTCAACCGTGGCTGTGGTCCCATTGCCTGTCACGCTCGGGCCGCTCCAGCTATAAAGCACGTCCACGTTCTTTTTGGTGCTCACTGCTTCCGGAGTCGCGGTTACCGTCATCGGATCCCCGGGATAAATTGAAGGCGCACTCGCGTTGCACGACAGCTTGATCGGCGGCTCCTTCTTACACCCCATCGGCAGGAGGGCCAGGCTTGTCGCCATTAAAACCAGACCGCTGGACTTCAGGATTCGTAAATACATGTGCTTGTTCTCCCCAATCGAGACGTTCGTGTTTTCAAGGGGAACCTTCCATGCTGACTAAGAGTTCCTCTTACGGCTGAAAATTCTGTGTTCCGGAAGCGATACGGAAAGTGCATCACGGGAATGCAACACCCGCCCACAACTCATGGCCTTTAAGGCAAGCACCCTTCCCGCGATCGTGACCGCACGGCATCCAGTGCTCGCTTCGTTCGGTCGCAGAGGAAGCGCGGCGCCGAACGCTGTTTGCACCGCTAAGACTACATCTAATCAACATCACACGCCATCCTGTGGGAATTTGTTCAGAATTGACTACTGGTAAAAATTGCACACTAGCCTCACTAGGCCCGCACCCATTGCAGAAGAGGGTTTGCTGCTTCCAGAAAAAAGCCTACCGCACCGCGGGGCCGTTTTTCGGCGCTTCGTGCTGCGGCTTCAGATTTTTGTGTCTCGGCTCCACGGATCCAGCTCTGGGGCGCTGTTACTGTGGTATCAAGCTCTCGTGGCCTGCGCTGGCAGAGCGCAATCCACCGCCCCGCCAACCGCCATCCCTTAAAGACAAAGACAAATCTCAGCAGTGGTCGCCATCCCTGGCGCGATCCTTGCGATATTTCCCCAAAAACATCTCCGGCAGGCAACACAGGCCAATGCCACCCGCCAGAATCGTGAGTCCGAGCAGGCCCCAGCCATTCCGGCCCAGCGGTACGATGCCGAGACCGTACAACAATGTGACCAGTGCCATTACCAGGAAGAAGGGGCCGGTGAGGTAACAGTGCACCCGTCCACACCGGACCGCGTTGGCTGCGCACGCTATGCCCATGATGCCGAGCGCGATAGTCCAGATGATCGTTCGCCAGGTGCTGCTGAATCCGGAACTCCCGCTTGCAACAATCGCTGTAACGGGAACGCAAAAAACAACAAAAGCACCCCACCAGCTTGA
>JASHPM010000039.1 GCA_030038115.1 Acidobacteriaceae bacterium
CCGTTGAAAAACCAGGGGGTGTTGGAGGAGACAAAGGAAGGCTGATAGGCCCAGTTGTCGAAGTTGTAGTAACTGAACAGGCCGATGTAGGACATGAAGATGCCTGCGTCCAGGTTGATTCCATGCCAGTGGTCCCAGTGGTAGCCACCGTAGGCTTCGGCAAGATAGCGATAGGCGTCGTCAAGGTTCCATTGTCCGCGGGACACGCTGGCGTCATTGCGGGGCGTAGTTACGGAATACTCTCCGAACTGGGTCATCAACCGCGCGTGCACATGGTCGATCAGCAAGTCGCCACCTACGCCCAACTGCTCCAGCTGTACTTCCTGCGAACGGAAGACCTCGCTGGAGCCGCTGATGGTGTCGTCGGCGGGATGGTTGAAGTCCAGGTTGTAATTCGTATCCACGCGAATTTCCGGCGTGAAGTATTTCGAACATAAGGGGCAGTCAATGGTGCGCGGATTTCCGTTCAGCCAGCCCCACCACGTATCCGCAAAGGGCGTCATGGTGTCAACGGGGGGAGTGCTCTGTGAGGTCTGGGTCGCTGCCAGGGTGGCCGGAGCCGTCAGCACGAGGGAAGACGACGTGGCGGTCATTGCCGGTTGAGCGCCTGAGATCGTGGAGGCAGGCAAAAGATGTTCTTTCGCGGCCGTCAGCTCTGTGGCGGTTTCGGCGGCTGTGGCATCGGCGGGCGCACCTCCGCGCGCTTGAAGTTCCGCCTCCAGTTCGGCGATGCGCTGCTTCATGGCATTGAGTTCGCGCAGGATGGCGGCGTTGTCGGTGGGGGATACAGCGGGTGCAGCACCGCCGCTGGAGTTGGGGTCGGAGCTGACCTGCGCGGTGGTATCTGGCGATTGCGCGCCGGCCCGGGAAGCAATGAGGGCGAAACCCAGGGCCAGGGTGGAAAGAATCAGCGTGTGACGACGCAGACGCACGAAGAATGACGGGATTAGCGACATGGGTAATCCTCTGGACATTGCGTTGTTCTAAGCAGCGCAGCTGCGTTGCTGGTTTCGAGCAGCGCGCTTATAGCCAATATGAACGATACGGGTGGGACCGGAAGGGAGTGCAAAGGAAGTCGTTAGGGAATCATAAAGACAGCGTTCGGGAACCCCACGCAAGGCAGCCATGCAGGAAGCAGAGCTATTGCGCGCCGCCTTCGGGCAGGAAACGGTAGCCAACCCAGGGTTCGGTCTGGATGTATTCCCTGTGGGTATTGCCCTGGAGTTTTTTGCGCAACTGGCCAACGAAGACGCGGAGATACTCGGGTTGCTGTGCGGATTGAGCGCCCCAGACGGCGGTGAGCAGGGCGCGGTGGGTGAGGACTTTGCCGGCGTTGCGGGCGAAGAGAAGAAGCAGGTCGAATTCCTTGGGTGTGAGATGAACGGGACGGCCGGCGACGGCGACGGTGTGGGCACCGGGATCGACGAGAAAGTCGCCAACTTCAACGGGGCCATCGCCGGCACGCTCGGGCGCACGGCGAAGATGGGCGCGCACGCGGGCGAGGAGCTCCTGAATGCTGAAAGGCTTGGTGACGTAGTCGTCGGCGCCGGCATCGAGGGCCTCCACTTTGGCGTGCTCCTGATCGCGCACGGAGAGGACGAGGATGGGTGTGCGGGCTTTGCGGCGAATCGCGCGGGAGAAATCAATGCCGGACATGCCGGGCATCACCAGGTCGGTGATGACGAGGTCGGGGTTCCATTCTTCAAAGAGACGGAGGGCTTCCTCGGGATCGTTGGCGGTGCGGACGTCGTAACGCTGCGCGGAGAGCGAGGCGCGCAGGACGCGTGTGATCTGAATTTCGTCGTCCACCACGAGGATGCGTTCGGCCATGGGTCGAGCAGGGCGATTCCCGAAAGCGCTGCCGGGTTATGATCGCCTTTCATGGAGAAGGATACGCCGCGCGTAATAAAGATTCTGTTGCGATACGCGGTTTTGACGGCAGCGGCGCTGCTGCTGACGGCGCTGTTGCGGAAGGTAGCGCCGTCGAACACCACGACGGTGGCGCTGAGCTTTCTGGTGCTGGTGCTGGTGACGGCTTCACGATGGCGCCTCGGGTATTCCGTGTATTTGTCGGTGCTGTGCGCGCTGCTCTACAACTATTATTTTCTGCCTCCGGTGGGACGGCTGACGATTGCCGATCCGCAAAACTGGGTGGCGCTGGGAGCCTTCCTGTGTTGCAGCGTACTGGTCAGCCACCTGGCAGAGCGGGAGCACCAACATGCGGAGACAGCGGAGGGGCGGAGGAAGGAGGTGGAACGGCTGTACGAATTCAGCCAGCAGATGCTTCTGCAGCCGGATCTGCGGGGGCTGGCGCGGGTGACGCCATCGGTGGCGGCGGCGGTTTTTGGATTCCGGGCGGTGGCTTTGTATGTGCGGGAGGAGGATGCGGCATACTATTCCGACCCGCGGAATGAGTTGCTGCCGCTGGTGGACCTGAAGCTGGCGGCGAGCCAGGCGGACGGCGGAGTGAGTGCGCGCGATGGATGTTTTGTGATTCCGCTGGCGCTGGGGATGAAGTCGCTGGGGGCTTTGGCGGCGACCGATGGGGGATATTCGCCGCAGATCTATGAGGCGATCGGGAGCCTGGTGGCGATCGCGCTGGAGCGAGCGGCGGCGGTGGAACGGAGCAGCCGGCTGCAAGCGTCACGCGAAAGCGAGCGGCTGCGAACGGCGTTGCTGGATTCGGTGACGCACGATTTGCGAACGCCGCTAACGGCGATTCGGGCGGCGGCGACTACGCTGGTGAGCCAGCCGGATTTGCCGCAGCTGGAACGCGGGGAACTGGCAGCGGTGGTGGATGAGGAGAGCGCGCGGCTGGACCGGCTGATCGGCCAGGCGGTGGAGATGGCGCAGCTGGATGCGGCGGCGGTGCAGATCCACGCGCGACCGCAGGACGTGCGGGAGCTGATTGAGACGACGGTGGAGGAGATGCGGCCGCTGTTGCAGGATCGGCCGATAGAAGTGGAGGTGGCGGAGAATCTGTCACGGGCGCCGATGGACCGGGAGCTGGTGCACCGGGTGTTGCGGCATCTGATCGAAAACGCCGCGAAGTATTCGCCGCAGGGATCGCCCATAGCCGTAAGCGCGGGGAAGGATGAGTATCGCCTGCTGGTGACGGTTGCGGATCGCGGGCCAGGGATCGAGCCCAGAGAGCAGCCGTTTGTCTTCGACAAATATTTTCGGGGGAAGAAGCAGCGGAGCCAGGCGGTGGGAACAGGGATGGGGCTGGCGATTGTGAAGGCGATTCTGGAGGCGCACGGGGGCGGCATCGAGCTGACCAGCCAGCCGGGCAAGGGGACGCGGTTCACGTTCTGGCTGCCGCTGGGGACTGGCCGTCCAGGCGACCGCGCTTCGCGCAACAGCGGACTCGTTAGTTGATCAGGTCAGCCGCAGGGCGTTGTAATCCTGGCCGAGCTCGGCGCACAAGGCTTCGACGACCAGCTCGTGGTCGGCGCGCTGAGGCAATCCTGAAACCGTAACAGCGCCGGTGAGGCCGGCGTTCTGTACGCGGATGGGAAAGCTTCCGCCGTGACTGGCGAAATCGGCGGTGGGCAGTCCACGCGCCTCGAGGCTGGACTGCTTCTGCTCCAATTCGAGGCCGACGGCGTAGGAGCTGCGGTGAAAGCGGAAGGCGACGTTGCTCTTGCGGCGGACCCATTCCGCATTATCGGGCGTGGTGCCGGGAAGGGCGGCGTAAAAGAGGGGCTGCGCAGGGCGGCGGACGTCAATGACGACGATAAGACTGCGTTCGACAGCAAAGGCGCGAAGACGCGAGCCGAGGCGCCAGGCGGTTTCCTCGTCGAAGGCGGGAAACTGGAGCTGACGCTCCTGCAGGGCGATGCGAGCGAGATCGTCGGAGATGGACATAGTTTGCTGACCCCATTCGACTATGCCTGGGACAGGGCTGTCCAGGTTCATTAGCTGAAACGTTGCGTACTTTTCGGGGTTCGATTCGTATATAGGCGCAGGGGTTTGTTTGCGCGCCGCCCCTTACAATAAGCACGGGAATCCCACGATGTCGCGAGGTGTTTGGATGGTCGGTGGTTCGGGTCGCGGAACCGCGTTTGCGGGTGCGGCGATGGTTTCGTGCCTGGTTTTGCTGAGTGGGTCTGCAAGCTGCCACGCGCAACGCGGCGGCATGAGCCGGCCGAATATCAGCTCGAATAAGAGGCCCTACACCATTCCAGTGACGGTGCGGCGGGTGGTGCTCGACGTGGTGGTGACGGATGGGCACGGCAATCCGGTGACGGGGCTAAAGAAGAAGGATTTTTCGGTACTCGAGGACAAGAAGCAACAGGATATTCGCACCTTCGAGGAGTTCGACTTCGATAGTCCGGCGAATTTCGTCGCGCCGAAGCTTCCGCCGATGCCGCCCGACAC
>JASHPM010000335.1 GCA_030038115.1 Acidobacteriaceae bacterium
GGCAGCGTTGTCGAGCGCACCCGTGAAATCGGCGTGCGCGCGGCCCTCGGCGCTTCGCGCCGCAACATCCTCGCCCTCATCCTGCGCGACGGCATGCGCCTCACCGTGTTCGGTATCCTCATCGGACTCTGCGGCGCCGCCGTGGCCAGTCACGCGCTGGTCACCCTGCTCTACGGCGTCTCTTACCTCGACTGGATTACGTGGCTTGGCGTCGTCGTGCTGCTCACCGCCGTCGCCGGGGTCGCCTGCTGGACCCCGGCGTGGCGCGCCGCCCGTGTCGATCCATCCATCGCACTGCGCGCTGAATAGGCACGGCGGCAAAGGCTCTCGGCTGTCGAAAGCTGAGCGGTTCTCTATTTTCCGCTCGCCTGCAGCTGGTCCAGCTTGCGCTTCAGATCTTCGAGCTTTTGCCCCGCCTCCGCCAGCTTGCCCTCCGCGGTCAACCGCTGATAGTCGGCTAAGTCCTGGGCCGCGCCGGCGATCAGCGCGCTCCGGCCAGCCGCGGTGCCGCCAGTCGCCACCGGCGCCGAGGTTTGCCCTGTCCCACTCGGCCCGGGCGCCGCGGCCGCCGCCGTTAGCGACGAAGCCTCGCCGCCGAACAACGCCGCCATCGCCGACTCAAACGTAGGTCCATAGGCCAGCCGATCCTGCAGCGCGAGCACCACCAGACGCAGTTCCGGCATCGGGCTCTGCTGCGCCTGCAGGTAGATGGGCTCCGCATAGAGCAGCGCCTTTCCGCAGGGGATCACGAGCAGCGTCCCGCGGCGCACGTGCGAGCCCTGCTGGTTCCACAATGTGAGCTGGCCGGAGAGCTGCGCGTTCTGATCGATGCGCGCCTCGATCTGCATGGGGCCATCCACCAGCTTTGTCTTGGGGAAGTCGTAGACCACCGCTGTGCCGTAATTCGCGCCGTCGCTGCGCCCCGCAATCCAGCCGATCAGGTTGTTCCGGTTGGCGGGCGTAAAAGGAAGGATCTCCACGAACTCCACCGACGACGCGCCCGGCAGCTTCATCAGAACGTAGTTCGGCTCCATGGTCTGCGTTTGCTGATCGCCGGAGTCGCTGAGGCCCAGTTCCGATGCGACCGTCCACAGATCTTCGCGGTTGTAGAAAACCTCGGGATCGCTCATATGGTAGAGCCCGTAAACGGCGGCCTGCTCCTCCAGCAGCAGCTGCGGATAGCGAACGTGCCGCCGCAGATCCTGGGGCATCTCCGCTGCGTCGCGGAAGAGCGAGGGAAAGATACTGCGCCACGCGGCGATGATGGGATCCTTTGCGTCGAAAACGTAAAAAGTTGTGGTGCCGTTATACGCGTCGATCACCACCTTGACGCTGTTGCGCATGTAGTTGATGGAGTCATCGCCGAGCGGATAGCTGGTCGAGTACGGATAGCTGTCCGAAGTCGTGAAGGCGTCCAGCATCCAGTAGAGGCGCCCATCGCCGCCGATAACAACATAGGGGTCGGCATCCCAGGCGAGGAACGGCGCCAGCGTCTGCACGCGGTTGAGGATGTTGCGCCGCATCAGGAGCCGGCTCTGCGCCGTGATGTCGTCGCTGAAAGGCACCTTCCACAAGTCGCCGCGATCGGCGGCGATGAGCACGCGGCGCAGCAATCCGCCCAGAACGATGCCGCCGGTTCCCTGGTAGAACGTGAGGTTGTTGCTTTGTCCCTGCGGATAGTTGAATTCCTGCTGGTGCGTGCTCACGTACACGTCGGTGCTGGTCAACTGGCCGAAATAGATTTCCGGCCGCGTGATGGTAAGACCAGGCACCGTGCTCTCCACGGGCATGTTGCTCAGGTAGAGCGTGGGCAGGCCTTCTGTCGTAAACCCGTTGACCGGGTTCATGGTGATGCCGTAGCCGTGCGTGTAGATCAGCTTTTCATTAATCCAGTTGCGGCTGCTGTCCGGCAGCTTGTCCAGGCTGAGCTCGCGCGCGGCGAGCATCACCTCGCGCATCTCGCCGTTGATGGTGTAGCGATCGATGTCGATGTCGGGGAAATCGTAGTAGGTGCGAATCTCCTGGATCTGGCGCAGCGTATCCTGCAGAGCCCGCCAGTCCCACAGGCGGATGTTTTTGAGCGTCGCCTGATTGTCGGCCGGATCGGCGGCATCGGGCGTTGTTTCCGCGGGAAACTCCTGCTGCGTCACGCGGTCGAGGTCCCAGGCATGGCGAGTCCACGCAATATTCCACGCGATGTAGGGGCGCTCGCGATCCAGCTGATTCGGCTTGACGATGAAGCTGCTCACGTACCAGCCGATGATGTGCATCACGAGGAAGCATGCGATGGCGGGAATGACAGCAACCACCAGCCGGCGCGGACGCGCAGCAAGAATCGCGTTACTGGCGGCAATGCCGGCGCCCAGCAGCAGCGCCAGCGCGACGATCAGCAGGCCGGTGATGAAAACGTGAGCATCGGTGTAGCTCACACCGCTGAAGATGGTGTGCGCGTCGACCAGCGTGGTGTAGCGGCTCAGGCAGACCTCGGCCGCCAGCATGACGAGGAAGAAGGCAAACGCTATAGACACGCCGCGCCACGGCAGCGGCAGGACGAGGCTGTCGTGTTCTCTGGCCAGCGCTCTGGTACCGCCCGAGAGCAGCAGGAAGCCCGCAGCCGCCACGCAGGCAATCACCGCGAGCACCATCAGCCAGCCCGCAATCAGCTGCCAGGCGGGAAGAGTGAACAGATAGAAGTTGAGCGGCCTGCCAAAAACCGGGTCCACACCAATGGCGCCGCCGGCGATGGAAGGCGCATTCCGCCACAGCGCGAAGGTCGGCCACTCTGACGCCATGGCTCCTCCGCTGATGGCGGCGATGCCCAGCGGCACCACGACGCCGAGGATCCGCAGTGCGCGCCGCAGCGGCAGGCTCAGCCTCTGGCGGCCGATGAAAATCGCGCGGTCGTGCGGCAGATCCGGCTGATGCATTTGCCACAGTGCGAGAAACCAGCCGTAAAGAATGACGAACGTCGCGACAAAGTACGCGGCAAAGACGCCCCACTCCAGCCCCCAGCTTTTCCAGAAGACCTCGCGATAGCCGAGAGAGCCAAACCACAGCGCGTCGACGTAGTACGACAAGATCGTGCTGCTGCCGAGGAAGATGAGGACAACCGCAAGAATCAGGAAGAGAATCAGGCGCCGGGGGCGAGCTCTTCGCCTGCTGCTTTCGATCATCAGTGGCACAATGTGTCCCTCTCTCACTCACGCACAAACCCGGAGTGAGGCCGCCCGTATTGTACGCCGCGCGCAGCGCGTCTCCGGCATTCCGCAGGCGTGCCTGGAACTATTAAGGATGAATCGAATGCAGCGCCGGCTCTTCGCGCTCTCCTTCTGGATTACAGGCGGGAAGGCCCGTCCATCACCTACTGCACGGTCAGGCTGAAGGTCGCGGTCTGGTTTTCCGTCCCCGCCGTCCCGGTCACGGTCACCGTGTAGGTCTGCGGAGTTGACCCTCCGCCGCCACCACCGCCTCCACCGCTTCCATTACTTCCGCCGCATCCAACCGCTATTGCGGCAATCGTCAGCAGAACAAGCAGCAGGGGCAGAATGCGCATCCAGGAGAGGCCCTTTCTCCGCCCGAAGACCCAGAGGAACCCTCCCAACAGCACGGCCAGCGCCGCACCGGCGCGCGATCCGGCATGGGAGCCAACGACCGGCCACGCCAGCAGGGAGGATTGCGCTGCCGTGGCAATCGTCAGCGTGGTGGTCGCTGCCGTCGTTCCGCTGGGCGTAACCGTCGACGGACTGAAGCTGCACGATCCGCCCGTCGGCAATCCGCTGCACGCGAAGCTCACCTGAGAACTAAACCCTCCCGCCGGTGTCACCGTGATGGTCGTCTGCGTGGATTGTCCCGGGTTCACGGTCCCGCTCGTGGGCGAAGCGGCGATGCTGAATGTGGGCGTCACCGCCGTTACCGTCACCGTGACCGCGGTTGATGTCGACCCCGCGTAATTCGAGTCGCCTCCATAGACAGCCGTGACGGAATTCGC
>JASHPM010000040.1 GCA_030038115.1 Acidobacteriaceae bacterium
CTCCTCGCCAACATCGGCGCCCTCAACAACGTCTCCGGCATCGGCCATCGTCGCGACGCGCTCTGGCAGGTCGAGCGCGCCGGCAAACCCGAAGGCCCGCTCCTCACCCACTCCCGCGCGCTGCTCGCCGACCCGCCCGACCCCTCCCCGCTCGCCCCAATGACCGCCGAAGAGCGCCTCGTCGCCGACTACTCCGGAACCGGACTCACCACCGGCCGTCACCCCATGAGCTACCGCCGCGCAGAACTCCGCGCCCGCAACGTCCTCTCGGCCGTTGACCTCCGCCGTTGCCGCGACGGCCAGTGGGTTCGCGCCGCCGGATGCGTCATCGCCCGCCAGCGTCCCGGCACTGCCAAAGGATTCGTCTTCCTCTCCATGGAAGACGAAACCGGCATCGCCAACATCATCGTCACGCCCCAGATGTACGAACGCAACCAGGTCACCGTCACCCGCTCGCGCTTCCTGTTGGTCGAAGGCCCCCTCCAGAACCAGGACAACGTCATCCACGTCAAAGCCGCCCGCCTCACCCCCCTCGACGACAAAGCCGTCCAAATCCCCTCCCACGACTTCCACTGATGCCAATGACTCGCACACACAGATGCCCGTTCCACCACGGCTCGTGTCCAAAAAACACGAATGTCATCCTGAGCGAGCCTTCCCAATTCGTCGCGCCGTTTTTGGCGCGACAGACAATTCAGACGCGAGTCGAAGGACCTGCATTTCTAATTTCCAACCGGGCTTCAGTCCCGGAGTTTCTGTATCAGGGCACGACCTTGGTCGTGCCGCCAAAGCTCGCAAAAAAGATTCGGGCTTTAGCCCCTGCGTCCGCTTTGAAAGGGCACGGCTTCCAGCCGGGGTCCCCATGCGCCCGCAGTTGGCGCAATGGGGTGGTGAGCCCTGCCGCAACCATCGCAGAAGGAGTCCGGCTTTCGCCGCGGAGGGATGATTTTCAGGGGAGCCATCCCGCCTCGGTGCTACAACTGGATTGGACGAAGCCATGCCTCAAAACCGCATCCTGCCTGCGCTTCTGCTTCTCTCCTTCTCGCTCGCCGCCCACGCCCAGTTCACTGGCCCAGCGCCGGTCCCGAAGCCGCAGACCTCCGGCCCGCCGCCACCCGTCCCCATCCGCCTGCCGCCCACACCCGTCACGGACTACTCCGACCCCTGCGAAGCCAAAGCCGCCACCGTCAACTTCGACACCTGCTATGCCGACCAGTTCAAGTCAGCCGATCAGGATCTGAATCGCCTTTACCGCAATGCCATCCTTGCCTTTGAGCAGGACATCGCCGACGCGCACAAGCGCTCCGATTCGGGCCAGCTCAGCTTCGACTCGGCCGCCCTCTTCGATCTCAAGGCGACCCAGGCGGAGTGGACCAAATACCGCGACCTCCAGTGCCACGCTGCCGGACAGCAGTTCCAAGGAGGCTCCATCCAGCCTATCGTCGTCAACCGGTGCCTGATCCTCGTCACCCATCACCGCATCGACGAGATTCGCGCCGCTTACGAAATCGGCGGCCGCCAGCTCGATACCCAGCCCCCTCCCAGCGCCCAATAGATCCGACCCTACTGCCCCTTCAGTTTCCGGTTGAAGAAATCCGCGCCCAGCGTGTACGCCGTGATCCAGCTCCGCTCCAGCAGGAATCCGTGAATCTCATCGGGAAACACATGCTCCTCGAACGGCGTTCCCTGCGCCCGCAATGCCGCTGCCAGCCGCACCGTGTTGGCGAACTGCACGTTGCGATCGTCGTCCCCCTGGATCAGCAGCACCGGCGACCGCCACGTCTTCACGTACGCCAGCGGCGAAGACTCCCACGCAATCCGCGACGCCTGCGGATCGGCATTCGGGTTGTAATTCGCATCCCAGTTGCCCAGCTCCAGCACCCAGTCATGCACGCCGTGCAGATCCACGCCCGCCGCGAACAAATCCGACGCCTTCGCCAGGGCCATTGCCGTCAGGAACCCGCCATAGCTCCCGCCCCACACGCCAATATGCGCGCCATCCACATCCGCGCGCCCGCGCAGATACAGCCCCGCGCCCAGCACATCGTTGAACTCGCTTGCCCCCGCCGCTCCGTAATTCAGTGCCTCGCGAAAATCCAGCCCATACCCAATCCCGCTCCGGTAATTCACGCTCAGCACGATGTACCCCAGACTCGCCAGGTACTGATTCATCCCGTACGCATCCGAGTAGTAGTCCATGTAATGCCAGCCCAGCAGCATCTGCCGCCGTGACCCGCCATGGAAGAACACCACCGCCGGATGCTTCTTTCCATCCTCCGCCGACGCCGGCAGAAACAGCTGCCCGTGAATCTGCATCCCATCCGCCGCGGAGAAAATCACCTGCTGCGGTGTGATCATCTTCGCCGCTGGAAATTCCGCCGGAATCAGCTGCGGAGCCAGGTCCCGCATCGTTCCGTCGTTCGCCACCACCGCCGGCCGCATCGGCACGTGCGCATCCGACCGCAGCACCGCCACCGTTCCATCCGGCGCAATCACCGGCACAACCTCCAGACCATCCCCGCGCGTGATCTCGCGCGGCGAATCGGGGCCCCCGCGATGCCCGCTGTTGGCATCGTGGGGTGAAGTCCCACCATCCGCCGCCACCTCCCAAAGGTGCCGCCGGTCGATGTCATCCTGATTCGACGAGTAGACCAGCTCTTTGCGGTCCTTGCTGAACTCCACATAATCCACTTCAAAATTCCCTGGCGTCAGCGCCGCCGCGTCTCCCCCGCTGGTCGCAACAGAATAAAGATGCAACCATCCATCGCCCTCCCACGGAAACACAATCCGATTCCCCGCGCTCCAATAGAGCTGCTGCTCCTCCGACTCCGTCTCGTGAAACACGCTGCCCGGCCCCGCGTGCGCGCGCCAAACCTCGTGCCCCACGCCCGTCGTCACATCCGCAACCCGAATCGACCACGGCTGCGCCTCGCGCCGCGGTTTAAAGCTCACCCCCGACGTGTCCGGAGGAATCCGCACAAACGCAACCTGCCGGCTGTCCGGCGACCACACCGGCTCCCGGTCGATCTCCGTCGACGGATCGAGATACTTCAGCGACTGATCCGCAAACGAAAAGACTCCCACGAACCCGTGATCTCCACGCCGGCTCGCAAACGCCAGATACTTTCCATCCGGCGACCACTCGAGCGACCCCAATTCGCCGCGGCCGTGGAAAAGCTGCACCGGCTTCGCCGCCGCATCCCGCAAATCCAGCGTCCAGATTTGATCGTTGCCCGTCCCGTTCTCACCCTTGCTCAGGAACGCAACTGTCGCCCCATCCGGTGACACCGCCGGCGCCCGCCCCTCCGCCAGCTTGCGCGCATCTCCACCATGCACCCCCACCATCCAGATGTCCTGCTCCACGCCCTGCGGCAACATCGCTGGATTCGGCGATGGCCTCTCCGGAAACTCAAAATCCCCGCCCCGCACGTAAATAATGTGCTCACCATCCGGCGTCCACACAATGTCCCCAACATCGATGCCATCGTCCGCATCGTCGCTCGTCACGCGGTGCACCGTGTACGCCGAGCCGCTCGCCTCCGCTACCCAGATATTCCGCCGCCCTTCCTGGTTCGCGATCCACAAAAACCGCCCACCCTCGGGCGACGCCTGCAATCCGGAACTAAACGGCGCGCTCAGCACCTGCTCCAGCGTGAAGCTCTGCCCCCCGGCAGCAAGAGAAAACAAAAAAACGCAGACCAGTACGGCGATGCGTTGCATCATCGGGCAACCTCGAATCAATAGAGATTCGCCCATTATCCGGATCGGACCTCCCGAATACAAATCGCCGGGTTCTATACTCGGCAGTTGTGAGCTCCTCGCCCAACCCGCAGCAGATGCCCGGCCGCCAGCTCGGCCTCTCCTTCGAGTCGGCTGCCTCGCCCGTCTCGCGCCGCATCTGGCAGGTCGGCGACCTCGTCAGCGAAGTGCGCCTGCACGTCGAGCGCGAATACGGCGACCTCTGGGTCGAGGGCGAAATCTCCAACCTTCGTCCCGCGCCCTCCGGCCACATCTACTTCACGCTCAAGGATGGCGACGCCCAGCTCGCCGCCGTCCTCTTTCGCAAACAGGCATCCCTTCTGCGCTTTCGCCCTGCTGGCGGCCAGCACGTCCTGGCGCGCGGCAAAATCTCTATCTACGAACAGCGCGGCCAGATGCAGCTCGTCGCCGAACTCCTCGAACCCGTGGGCGCCGGCTCTCTGCAAATCGCCTTCGAGCAGCTCAAGCAGCGCCTTGAAGCGCTCGGCCTCTTCGATCCCACCCGCAAAAAACCGCTCCCCGCCTTCCCCCGCTGCGTCGGCATTGTCACCTCGCCCACCGGCGCCGTCATCCGCGACTTCCTCAACATCGTCAGTCGCCGCCACGCCGGCCTCCACGTCCTCATTTACCCCGCGCTCGTTCAGGGAGAAGCCGCTGCCGCTGAAGTCGCCGCTGGTATCGCATACTTCAACCGCTCCCGCACCGTCGATCTCATCGTCATCGCCCGCGGCGGCGGATCCCTCGAAGACCTCGCCCCCTTCAACACAGAATTTCTCGCCGAGGCCATCGCCGCCTCCGATCTGCCCGTCATCTCCGCCATCGGCCACGAGACCGACTTCACCATTGCCGACTTCGTCGCCGATCTCCGCGCGCCCACGCCCTCCGCAGCCGCCGAGCTGGTCACCTCGGTTCTCCACAACATCGCCGATCGCGTCCAGACCCTCGACCAGCGCCTCCTTCGCGCCTGTCGCTATCGCTTCATGCAGGCCTCCAACGCCTTCACGCGTGTCCGTGTCGAATCGATTCTCATCCGCGAGCGTGACCAGCTGCGCCGAAAACAGCAGCGCGTCGACGACCTCGCCATCCGCCTGGAGTCGCTATGGCGCGCCCGCCAGCGCCGCCTCTCGGAAAATCTCCAGCTTCTCTTCGGCCGGCTCCTTCGCCAGGATGTCGTTTCCCGCACCCGCATCGCCCACGAACGTCTTGCCTCGCTTCAGGCCCGCATCGTCCGCGCTCAGCGCAGCCACCTCCGTACCTTTCGCGAGCGCGAAGCAGGCCTCGCGCGCCAGCTCGGCGCTCTCTCCCCCCTCGCCGTTCTCAACCGCGGCTATGCCCTGGTATACGATGTGCACGGCGCGCTGATAAAAGATACTGAGAGCGTCACAGAAGGTCAGTCGATCGTCACTCGCCTCGCCCGTGGTCGAATTCGCAGCCGGGTGAGCAAAATCGAGAAGGAAAAACAGGGCTCATGAGGAAGCTGTTTGGTACAGACGGCATTCGGGCGGTCGCTGGCGAAGCTCCGCTCGATGCAAAGACCATCTATGCGGTGGGCCTGGCGCTCGCGCATCAGCTCAATGGCTCTCACCCGCATCCCCGCGTCCTGCTAGGGATGGATACCCGCGAGTCCAGCAATTGGATTGCCGCCACCATCGCCGCCGGTCTCGCCGATGCCGGAGCCCGCGTCGAAAGCGCCGGCGTCATCACCACGCCAGCCATTGCCTGGCTCGCGCGACAGCATGGATTTTCCGCCGGCGTCGTCATCTCCGCCTCCCACAATCCATGGCAGGACAATGGCATCAAGGTTTTTGGCAGTGACGGTTACAAATTACCCGACCAAACCGAGCTTCGCATCGAAACTGAGATTTTCCGCCGCCTCGAAAACCTCGACACCCCGCGTCCAGGTCCCGCGCCGCCCGTCAATGAGGAATACCGCGGCGACTACGAGCGGTTTCTGCGCTCCATTGCGCCGGATCTGAATCTCAGGAGTCTTCACGTCGTTCTCGATTGCGCCAACGGCGCCGCCTCCGCCATCGCCCCCGAGCTCTTCGTCCATCTGGGTGGAACTTTCCACCTCACCCATGCTGCTCCCAACGGCCGCAACATCAACGCCAACTGCGGCGCTCTGCATCCCGAGGTCGTCGCCGCGGAGACAAAAAGCCTCGCCGCCAGCCTCGGCGTCACCTTCGACGGCGATGCCGACCGCGCCATGTTCGCCGATGCCCATGGAAACGTGGTCAACGGCGATGCCGTCATGCTGCTCGCCGCCCGCGATTTGAAAGAGCGCGGTCTGCTCCGCAACGGCACCGTGGTCGCCACCACCATGTCCAACATGGGCCTCGAAGCCGCGCTCCGCCGTGACGGCATTCGCATGCTCCGCGCTCCCGTCGGCGACAAATATGTGCTCGAACGTATGCAGCAGGAACAGGCCTCGCTCGGCGGCGAGCAGTCCGGCCACATTCTCTTCCCGCATCTCGCCACCACCGGTGACGGCCTGCTCACCGCCCTTGTCGTGCTCGACGTCATCCACCGCTCCGGCCGCGCTCTCCACGAACTCGTAGCCGACCTCAAAGTGTTTCCCCAGATCATCGTCAATGTTCGCGTCCGCGAGAAGAAGCCGCTCGACGAGATTGCAACCGTTACGGATACAATTCGTGCTGCCGAAGCGGAACTGGCTGAGAGCGGACGCGTCGTCGTTCGCTACTCCGGCACCGAAGCCCTCGCCCGCGTCATGATCGAAGCCGAGTCGGAAGAAGCCATGCGCCGCCACGCCGATCGCATCGCCGCTGCGATTCGTTCTGAGCTGGGCGCGTAAGCGAACGCGTGTCCCAAACCGGGAGGGAGCTGCTGCCCAGGATCGATTTTCCGGTGCTTCGTCCGCCCGCGGGCGCTATACTGGCTTCGAAGTAGCTCCCGGAAGGGGTGCTTGCCCTCCCGGAAGGTTGTGCTACTTCAAGAGCAGCACTAAGACCACAAGGATCACGATCGCCACCTCGCCGCGGCCATCCGCTTCGAACTGGGCGTCTAGCCAGTCCAGCTTTCTGCCTCCAGCTGTGAGTTTTTCGCTAACTGCTTCTTGGCTGGCTTTGGCTGGCTCTTGGCTGACCGGCTCTTGACTAACCGGCTCTTAGCTGACCGGCTCTTAGCTGTCTCACTTCAAGTCCCGCCAGTTCTTGCCCACGCCCACATCCGCAACCAGCGGCACGCTCAGCTCGATCACGTGTTCCATCTCGTGCCGCACCATCGCGCTCACCGGCTCAACCTCGTCCTCCGGTACATCGAACACCAGCTCGTCGTGGACCTGCAGCGTCATCCGCGTCTTCAGCTTCTCCTCCGTCAGCCGTCGATCAATCCGAATCATCGCCAGCTTGATCAGATCCGCCGCCGTCCCCTGCAGCGGCGTGTTGATCGCCGTCCGCTCCGCAAACCCGCGCTGGTTCGCATTGCGGCTCTGAATATCCGGAATCGGCCGCATGCGCCCAAACATGGTCCGCACCTTCTGCTCGCGCCGCGTCTCATCCAGCATCCGGTCGATGTACGCCCGCACCCCCGCGTAGCGCTCGAAGTATGTCTCGATATACAGCCGCGCCTCGTTCTGTTCGATCCCCAGCTGCGCTGCCAGCCCGAACGGCGAAATCCCGTACACGATCCCGAAGTTCACCGCCTTCGCCCGACTGCGCGTCTCCTTGCTCATCGTCTCCGCCGGAACCCCAAACACCTCCGCCGCCGTCAGCGTGTGAATGTCCTGCCCAGTCTTGTAAGCGCGCACCAGCAGCGGGTCCGCCGAAAAATGCGCCAGCAGCCTTAACTCAATCTGCGAATAGTCCGCCGACAGCAGCACGCATCCTGGCGCAGCAATAAACGCCGCGCGAATCTCCCGCCCCAGCTCCGTCCGGATCGGAATGTTCTGCAGATTCGGATTCGTCGACGACAGCCGCCCCGTCGCTGTGCCTACCTGATTGAACGTCGTGTGCACCCGCCCCTCGCCATCGGCCAGCAAGGGAAGGGAATCGGCGTAATTCGACTTCAGCTTCGCCAGCTGCCGGTACTCCAGCACCAGCCGCGGCACATCGTTGTGCGCCGCCAGCTCCTCCAGCACATCCTGCGCCGTCGAAATCACCTTGCCTTTGCCGTATTTCAGCGGCCGCGGCAGCCCCATCCTGTTGAACAGCACATCCCCCAGCTGCTTCGGCGAATTGATGTTGAACCGCAGTCCCGCGAGCGAAAAAATCTCCTCGCCCACGCGCTCCATCTCCTTCGACAAGCTCTCCGACATCCGCGACAGCTCGCCCGAATCGATGCGCACGCCAACTTTCTCCATGCCCAGCAGAACCGGCACAAGCGGCAGATCGATTTCCTCGTAGACGCGCCGCTCCTTGAGCGCGTCCACCTCCTCCCGCATCGTCGCCGCCAAAGCCCGCGTCAGATGCGCCGCCTCCGTCATCTGCCGATCCCCGCTCTCCCGTGGTGGCCCTCCGCCAAACCGCGCCGCAACATCGCCCAGCCGATGCGTCGCGTGCGTCGGATTGATCAGGTAGGAGTAGAGCATCAGGTCATCCGTCGCTCCGCGCAGCGC
>JASHPM010000041.1 GCA_030038115.1 Acidobacteriaceae bacterium
CGCATATGCGACCGTGCCCTGCGAATTGATGCGTGTGGCGCGAATATTCCCGGTGCGAGCTCGTCGACAGTTTTATGACGTTGTTGATCGACTTCATTCAGGGTCAGGCGGGTGCGGGCCGCTCTGCATGCGAACCATGATAGCGCTAAAGGACGGGGGGCGATGTCCGCTAAGTCGTTGATTTTATTTGGCGTCCCCGACGGGATTTGAACCCGTGTTATCGCCGTGAAAGGGCGGTGTCCTGGGCCGGGCTAGACGACGGGGACGCTGGAATTGCGGGCGCCTCAGCGAGGCTCTGCCGCAGTGTGGACCCTCTCTGACTTTAGCGGGCGATCCTCGCAAAGTCAAAGAGAACCAGCGTTCAGCGTCAGTGCGATCGCCACGCCGGATCGCGCCGCGTCTCAAAACGCAGCCGGCGTTCAAAGAAATGCACGGCGAGCACGATGGCGAGCGCAAACAGGGGGCCAAAGACCCAGCCGAGCAGACGCTTCACGCGAGTTAACATTCGATGGGTCTCCGATCCGCAAGGGCGCACAAGGCGTTCCTTTGAGGAATACCACGGGACGCCGGGATTCCCACGCAAAACACCATCGATGCTGTACATCCCGTAGCCAGATGCTCAACACCTGGGGCGCAGGAAGCAGTTCGAAGCCCGGTACCTTCGCGTCATTTGCCAGCTCGATTCCTGTCCACGAGACCCGCAGCACAGCGGATATAATCAGTATTCTGCAGCTGAAAGGAGACGGCATTTCCATGCCCATCCACCCCACCGCTAAAATCTGGCACAACGGCAATCTGATTCCCTGGGAGAAGGCCCAGATCCACGTGATGAGCCACGTGGTTCACTACGGCTCCTCCGTTTTCGAAGGCATCCGCTGCTATGCGCAGCCTGAAGGCGCAGCGGTATTTCGGCTGCCGGAACACATGCAGCGCATGCTGGATTCGGCGCGCATCTATCGCATGGCACTGCCGTGGTCGCTCGACCAGCTGTGCTCGGCCGTGGTGGAGACGGTGGAGGCGAACAACATCGCGCCATGCTATATCCGGCCTATCGCGCTGCGCGGCTATGGCGAGATTGGCGTGAACCCGAAAGGTGTGCCGATCGAGGTTTACATCGCGAATTTTCCGTGGGGCAAGTACGTCGCGGGCGACGCGGCGGATGTTTGCATCTCGTCGTGGAACCGCCTGGCGCCGAACACCATGCCGTCGCTGGCGAAGACCGGCGCGAACTATGCCAACTCGCAACTGATCCGCATGGAAGCCGATGCCAACGGCTATGCCGAGGGAATTGCGCTCGACGTGAATGGCTACATTTCCGAGGGCTCCGGCGAGAATGTGTTTCTGGTGCGTAACGGCGTGCTGTACACAACGCCGCTGGCGAACTCGGTGCTGGCGGGCATCACGCGGGATTCGGTGCTGACTCTGGCGCGGCACTTCGGCATTCCGGTGGTGGAGCAGGCGCTGCCGCGCGAGATGATCTACATTGCGGACGAGGTGTTCTTCACCGGCACGGCGGCAGAGGTGACGCCGATCCGGTCGGTGGATCGGATTCAGATCGCCGACGGCGATCCGGGGCCGATCACGAAGCAGCTGAGGGACGAGTTCATGGGGATTGCCAACGGACTGAAGCCGGATCGCTTTGGCTGGCTGACGCCGGTGCGCGTCAATGCAGAGCAGCCAGTGACGGCGTAAGCGTTTCGGATTGATTGCAGGGAGCCCGGCTTCGGCCGGGCTTTTTGCTTTGAGGGAACCGGCGTTGAGAGGCCACCCCCTCCCCTGGGGGCTCAACTTTTTCAATAAGTACTTTGCTTTTCGGTAAGTGCGGATTTTATTTGAGGGCTTCAGACGGTAAGTACCGGGAATGTTGGTAGTTCTCAGAGACTCCAAAGGCGGGTGGACTGCGTTTTTCATGCAGCGGCTCGGAAGAGAAAGTAGTCAGCAAAGGCTTCAAAGTGAGGGGTTCGGCGGGGCTCAGCAGAGAACCTGGCCTCTGAGAGCGCGCAGGGTGACGCTGCGGCGCGGCGGTTGATGTGGAGGAGGAAGCTGATCAAGGCATGGCTCCAAAAGGAAAGGGCCGCTCGCGGGCGGCCCTTTCCTGGGCAGATTTCTAACTATAAATAGGGTCGCTTATGGGCATGGGAAAGACAAGGGAAACGTGAGGTGCGGACGGTACGGAGGTAAGGGTGGCTGGAGGTCAAGGGTACATGATCGGCTGGGGCGGGATGGCGACTATCATCGCTCTATGTGGCAGCGGACGATCAATGAACAATGCCGTGTTGCATCGCTCGAACGGATAGCGCGGTACACAGTTGGAATTGCGGTCGACCAAAACACCGGAGTTGGAACCGGCATCCTTGTATCCTGTGGGCGTGAGCGCTACATTTTGACGGCGGCCCACGTCATTGGGGACTCTCAGCCCGAAGGACTTCGTTTTTGGCTTCGGCCCCCTGCCCCAATTCGAGAGAAGGCTGCAATCTCCACCACGGATGCGGAGGTTGGGGCATACACGGCAGGGACTCAATTGCCCATTGTTAACGTTGGTGTAAACAAGGCCGCTGACGTCGCAATTCTTAAGCTGAAGGATTCGTTTTGCTTGCCGGATGGCAGCGATTTCTATGATGTTTCGCGATCCTTTGAATTCGCGACCTGGCCGGAGCAGAAGCTCGACGGCCTGTCCCTGATTGTGTTTGGCTTCCCGACTGATAATTCTCGGCCTGTTTTCACCGTTGGGAACAACACTTTCCATTTCCTTGGATGTGCATCGCTCGTCAGCAATTATTCGTCCGATCTGAATTGCACCGTTTGGTCCAGAATCTCGAGTTCGTTTTCGCCGAAGAAGGATTTTGTCTTTGATTACCCTCTCAATTCCGAGGGTATCGGGCCGCGCGGGTTCAGCGGTAGTGGTGTCTGGGTTCTTGCGGCAGATCCGAGCAAATTGATATGGAAACCGGATCCTCAACTCATCGGAATCACGCACTCCCATACTGAATCAGGGCGATTGGTGGCGACGAAGTTGACTGCAATACTGGTAGTCGTGCCAAGTTAGGGGGCGGGCGCCGGAAATCGTCCCGCAGGGGCGACGCCCAATTCATTTGCGACACTTGCGACACCCGTTCGACTCGTCCGCTCGCTCAGGACAGGATCGCAGTCGTGCCCTGATACGAATCCCCGGGGCTGAAGCCGATTGTTTGCGAGGCTTCTATTCCACGGGCTGAAAGCCCCGTGGCTTTCTCCGTCATCCTGCGCAGGATTTAAAGAGGGCGGAAAACCAGCCGCAGGTCCTTCGACTCGCGCCTGAATTGCTTCGGCACGCCAAAGACGGGCGTGCTGGATTCGGCGGCTTCGCTCAGGATGACACCTTTGTTTTTTTTGGGGGGCCGTGGCGGTGCGGGAAGGTGCAGTTGGCTCGCCGGCTGCGCGACCACGCTCGGGCCGGGCCATGGGCAGCCTGCGGAGGAGGCCGGGAATTCGCACGGTGATATATGTCACATGCGCGTGTGACGGCGAACTGCTTACAATAGAGGCACTATGAAGAGCGGCAACAAGCAGGGCCTGCGGATCGGGTTGGCGGTACTGGTGATTCTGGGTGCGATTTCGTATCTGGCGGTGACCGGGGTGAAGGCCAACAGGAGCTACTACGTCACTATTCAGGAATTGCAGTCGATGGGCGGGAAGGCCTATACGCGGAACCTGCGGGTGGCGGGGAGCGTGGTGCCGGGAAGCATCGTGCGGGACGGTTCGCATGCGCAGTTCGTGCTGGTGGAGCTGGACCGGAAGCTGAAGGTTTCGTACACGGGCGAGGAGCCGCCGCCGGACACGTTTAAGGACAACAGCCAGGCGCTGGCGATTGGGACCTTCGGGCGCGACGGGGTGTTCCACGCGACACAGCTGCAGGCGAAGTGCGCGTCGAAGTATGCGCCAGCGCAGCCGGGACAGCAAAAGACGGCGGGCGCGGCGGAGTCAACGGCGATGGCCACCGGCGGGCAGTAAACAAACCAGGGTATAGGGTGCAGGGGATAGGGTATAGGAAAGGCGTTTCCGTACTCGCTGGATACGTGTGGGCGCGGTTCAGGCGCGTTTGGGATGAGGATGAACGGCATCATCGCGGAGTTCGAGGAGGTATCGAAGCTGTACGGGACGTTCGCGGCGCTGCGCAAGGTGTCGGTGCGGTTCGAGCGCGGGCGCTGCTATCTGGTGCTGGGGCCGAACGGGGCGGGCAAGTCGACGCTGCTGCGCACGCTGGCCGGGTTGCTGAAGCCGAGCTACGGGAAGGTGCGGGTGTTTGGGGCGGATGCAAATACCGGGGACGCGGTGAACGGTGCGGGTCAGGAGCCGATGGAGGCGCGGGAGCGGATCGGATACATGAGCCACGCCACGATGCTGTACGACGAGTTTTCGGGTGTGGAGAATCTGCGCTATTTTGCGAGCCTGTATCGGGGACGGGATTGCGTGGCGCCGGAGGAGGCGCTGCGGAGTGTGGGGCTGGATCCGGAGCTAGGGCGGCCGGTGGGGCAGTATTCGCAGGGGATGAAGCAGCGGGCGTCGCTGGCGCGGGTGCTGATTTCGCGGCCGGAACTGCTGCTGCTGGATGAGCCGTTCTCGAACATGGATATTGCGAGCGCGCACCAGATGCTGCGGCTGCTGGAAACGTTTCGCACGGAGCACAGGACGATTTTGCTGACGACGCATCAGCGGGAGCTGGCGGAGCCGCTGGCGGATTTCGTGCTGACGCTGGAGGCGGGAGCGGTGGCGGGTTTGGTGGAAGGGCCGTATGCGAAGGGTGGGGCTGCAGGTCTGGTGGCGGCGACGGCGGGGTCGGGGCGATGAGTGCGAAGCCGGTTCACAAGACGAATGCGGCGCGGATTCTGGATGGGCTGGGGATCGCGTATGAGATTCGCGAATATGCCGTGGATCCGGAGGAGTTTTCGGCGGTCGTAGTGGCGGAGAAGATTGGGTTGCCAGCGGAGCAGGTGTTCAAGACGCTGCTGTGTGTGACGTCTCACAAGGAGCACGTATTCGCGGTAGTGCCGGGGGATGCGGAGCTGGATTTCAAGAAGCTGGCTGCGGTGGCGGGAGCGCGGAAGGCGGAGATGGTATCGCTGAAGGATGTGCAGCCGCTGACGGGGTATGTGCGCGGTGGCGTGACGGTGCTGGGGGCGAAGAAGGATTTTCCGGTTTACGTGGACGAGACGGTGGAGTTGTTCGATGTGGTGTCGGTGTCGGCGGGGACGCGCGGGGTGCAGGTGTTGTTGCGTCCTGCGGATTATTTGCGGGCGGCGAAGGCGACGGTGGCGGATCTGACGAAAGACGTGCGGTCGGAGAAAACGGCATGAGGCCCGCCTATTTTCTGACGCATCTGAAGAAGGACTTGCAGCTGGAGTGGCGGTCGAAGGACGCGATCAACTCCATGCTGTTCTTTGCGCTGCTGGTGGTGGTGTTGTTCAGTCTGGCGTTCGATCCAACGCGGTCGGTGAGCCGGCAGATCGCGGGCGGGATTCTGTGCGTGGCGACGATGTTTGCGGCGGTGAGCGCGCTGAACCAGGCGTGGGCGCGGGAGCTGCGGAATCAGGTACTGGATGCGCTGCGGATGACGCCGGCTCCGGGGGCGTCATTATTCTTGGGGAAGACGCTGGCGAATTTTCTGTTTGTGACGGTGGTGGAGCTGGTGCTGGCGCCGGTGTTCGTGATGTTTTACAACCTGCATGCGCTGGGAAATGGGTGGCTGTTGCTGCTGGTGCTGCCGCTGGGGACGTGGGCGCTGATTGTGAACGGGGTTTTCTTTGCGGCGCTGTCGATTCGGACACGGAATCGGGAATTGTTACTGCCGCTGATCCTTTTTCCTATCTTTATTCCGGCGCTGCTGGGTATGGTGATGTCGGCGACAGCGATTCTGACGGGGGAGGGGGACGCGGTGCTGTGGATCAAGATGCTGGCGGCGTACGACGTGATCTTCACGACGGTGTGCATGATGCTGTTCGAGGTGATCCTGCACGCCGAGTGAGCGCCTTGCGGGCGCGGGCGGACGCCTTCGGGGACTGGCCGTCCAGGCGGACGCGCCTTCGGCATTCGGGGCGCGGGCTTAGTGGGATCGTGAAAACCGTGGTTGGGAGAGCTGGTTAGTGGTGGTGATGGAGGAAGCGGGCGGCGGAGAAGGCGACAACCCAAAGGCCGACGACGAGCGAGCCGACGGTGAAGATCCAGTTGCGCGTGTGGCGATCGGCGGGTGCGAGAGTGGACGACTTGCGGGTGCCGAAGATCTGGCCGCCGATGCCGATGGCCATGAGGAGAACGCCGAGGATGAGGGTGGTCCAGACCATGGTCTTACCTTTTTACCCTAAGTGGAGTGGATGCGGGAAGAGGCAAAGCGGGGTGGCTGGGAGTAAGGTTTTGGGTACGGGCTGAACGATGGGCGGACGTGAGGCGGCCGTGGAAGCGGGGGTACGGGAATGAAGAGGATGAGCGCGGGGATTTTGATGCTGGGGCTGGCGGTCGTGGCGGGCGCGGCGCAGACGGCGAGAGCGCAGACGGCTGGAGCGCAGAAAAACGCCCCGGCTGCGGAGGCCGAGACGCTGACGGTGGAGATTGTGAGTCAGCCGCCCCGGGAGGATCGAGAGAATCTGAAGGGCTATTGGACGGGCGTGGAAAGCCGGACGAAAGAGCGGTGGATGCGGGCGCTGCCGGCGCTGGCGAAGCCGCCGTTGTCGACGCCGGGTGTGGTGAAAATCGATTGCTGGATCCACACGGATGGGCGGGTGACGGGAATGACGCTGGAGCAACCGTCGGGGCAAGTGGCGCTGGATCGGGCGGCGTGGGCAGGGATTACGGGGTCGGCTCCGTACGACGCGTATCCCTATGGGATCGCGGTGGAGCAGGTGAAGGTGCGGTTTACTTTTAGTTACAACCAGAGCGCGGCAAGTAATCAGGGAGCGGGAGCGAAGAGACGCAATTGACGGGTTGAAGGAGGCCGAATTTTCGGCGAGAGGCACTGGATATGAAGTTGTGGCGATGGTTGTGGCTGGTGGCGACGCTGGGAGTGCTGGCAGAGGGGTTCCACGTGGCGCTGTTTGTGGTGCCGCCGGATGCGGCGCAGGGCAACGTGCAGCGGATTTTTTACTACCACATTCCTTCGTGGGCGGGGATGGGGCTGTTCTTCGCGATTAACCTGGGCTGTTCGCTGGTGTATCTGGCGGTGCGGAACCGGAACCAGGCGCTGGCGATGAAGGCGGACTCGCTGGCGGTGGCGTCGGCGGAGATGGGAGTGGTGTTTTGCTTCATCGGACTGGTGACGGGGTCGCTGTGGGGACGCGCGGTGTGGGGGATCTGGTGGACGTGGGATGCGCGGCTGACGTCGACCCTGGTGCTGTGGCTGATTTATGTGGCATACCTGCTGTTGCGGCGATTTGCGGCGGGGCCGCAGATGCGGACGCTGGCGGCGGTGATGGCCATCTTCGGATATCTGGACGTGCCGCTGGTATATATGTCGACGCGATGGTGGCGGACGCAGCATCCCGCGCCGGTGTTTGGCGGCGCGCCGGGATCGGGAATCGATCCCAGCATGATGCCGGCGGTGTGGTGGAACCTGGCGGGATGGATTATGTGGGGAATTTTTGTGGCGAGCCTGCGGTATGTGTCGGAGTATCGGGCGCAGCGAGCGGAGCAGGAAGAGGCGCTGAAGTCGCTGGAAATCGCGCCGGGACAGGCGCAGATGGCGGGAGGGAGATCGTGATGGGCGACATGGGACATCGGCATCTGGTGCTGGCGTACGCGGCGACGATTTTGATTCACCTGGTGTATCTGACGTATGTGCTGGTGAAGGCGCGGGCGGTGCGGAAGCTCGCGAAATAGCTCTCCATTTCCGATCTACCGACATCTTCAGCGGTTGCTATCGCATCCGACGCCGTAGTGTGCTCGGCCGGGGGTTTCGCCGCGGTGGCGGTGGACGTTGACGGTGAACCAGGTCCCCGTTCGGCTCGGTCACCGCGGCGCACCTTGCTCAGGGCAGGCTCTCCGCTGCGCTTCGCTCCGGCCGGGATGACACGTTAAATTAGAAATATGGTTGAAATGCACAGGATCGTTGTTTTAGGGATGGGTTTGTTGATTGCCGCGGCGGCGGCGCCGGCGCAGCAGCAGGTGCTGGCGCCGAAGGACACGTCGGCGCTGCATCCGCCGCCGGGAACGAAGGTGGCGATTGTGGAGTTCGCCGATCTGCAGTGTCCGAGCTGCGCGATGGAGAATCCGGTGATTCTGCAGGCGGTGGAGAAGTACGATGTGCCGCGGGTGTGGCACGACTTTCCACTGCCGCAGCACAACTGGAGTTTCCAGGCAGCGGTGAATGCGCGCTGGTTCGACACGAAATCGAAGAAGCTGGGCGACGATTATCGCAACGCGGTGTTTGCGAATCAGGGGAACATGGAGTCGAAGGACGATCTGGCGAAATTCACACAGCAGTTCGCGCAACAGCATGGTGTGGCGCTGCCGTTCGTGATGGATCCGCAGGGAAAGCTGACCGCTGAGGTGAAGGCCGATCAGGCGCTGGGGGATCGGATCGGGATCCACGAGACGCCGACGGCGTGGGTGGTGACGACGCACGGGTTTAAGCAGGTGACGGATTTTCAGAAGCTATATTCGATGCTGGATGAGGCGGGCGCGGGGCAGTAGCCGGTAGCCGGTAGCCGGTAGCCAGTAGCGAGTAGGGAGTAGCCAATAGTTTGTAGTTTGGTGTGCGGGCAAGGTTGCCTTTGTCCCTGTGACAATCTAAGGACAGCAGCAGGTCCCTCCACCGTGCGCTCGCCGGGGTCGGGATGACAACGGAAAGCAGATCCCTCCGCTGCGCGCTCGCATACGCTCGCGCTTCGGTCGGGATGACAACTTTGTTTGGGAGAACGGATGAGCGCTGAGAGCACGAGCGTGGCTGCAGCACCGCCGGTAGCGGCGCGGAAACACACGGAGAGGACCGTTCACGGGCACACGCTGGTGGACGACTATGCGTGGCTGCGGGAAAAAGAGAACCCGGAAGTGACCGCGTATCTGGAGGCGGAGAACGCGTGGTGCTCGACGGTGATGGCGGGGACCGAGGAACTGCAGAAGCAGCTGTACGAGGAGATGCGGAGCCACATCAAGGAGACCGACGTCTCGGTGCCATTTCGCGACCGACAGTACTGGTACTACTCGCGAACGGAAGAGGGAAAGCAGTACGAGATTTTCTGCCGGAAACGAGGCACAGCCGAGGCGCCGGAGGGCGAGGAAGAGATTCTGCTGGATGTGAACGAGCTGGCAAAG
>JASHPM010000336.1 GCA_030038115.1 Acidobacteriaceae bacterium
ATGGAAGGCGTCGCGGCGATGAAGGCACACCGCGAGGGGAAGATCACGCTGCGGACCTACAGGCACGAACCCGCTCCCCTGCCCTCGCTCGATTCCGCATTCATCCGCGAAACGCGGGAACAGCTGCGTTGTTCGCGCGCTGTTTTTGCCCGTAAGTTGCGCATCAATGAGCGAACCCTGGAAAAGTGGGAACAGGGACGCGCCAAGCCCAATCCGCAGGCTGCTGCTCTGCTGTTGCTGGTTCGAAAATATCCGGACACGTTACAGCGGCTGGACAGGGTGGCTCAGGGTTGAGGCTGATGGCGCGCACCTCGCTGCGCTCGGTGCTTGCTCAGAGCAGGCACTGAAGGCCGTGCCCTGACACAAAACGGTAGCGCTCCCCATCCCATGAACCGCCGGGGCCTGAAGGCCCGTCTTTTATTGGACCTTTGTTCCCCGGGCTGAAGCCCGGGGCTTTCTCCGTCTCGTTCGCTGACCGCGAACGATCCCTTTCTGCACATCCGAGATGAACTTTGGCGAAGAGCCGCCGGCGGCTTTGCAGCGGAGGCTTGTTCAGAGACTCCGTGAGGATTTGGCTGCGGGCTAGAGGCTGAGTTGCCGGAGAAGGGCCTCGCGATGGGAGGCGAGGACGCGCTGGAGTGGGCCGACGGCGGTCACGCGGCCCGCTTCCAGCAACACCACTTCAGCGGGCATGTGCCACGTTTCCGCGAGGTCGTGCGAGACGTAGAGCACGCGCAGATCGAGGGACAACAGACGGGAGAGAATATCGCGCGCGGAGGCGTCGTCGAGGCCGGCGAGGGGTTCGTCGAGCAGGAGGAGCTCGGGCGCCGGCGCCAAGGCTCGCGCCAGGGCAACGCGCTGGCGCTCTCCGCCGGAAAGCTGGGGTGTGGAGCGATCGGCGAGGCCTTCGGCTCCGAACAGAGCGAGCATTTGAGCGACGCGCTGGGAGCGCTGCTCCCGGCTGAGGCGGCGAATGCCGAAGGCGACGTTCTGCCGTGCAGACAGGTGCGGGAAGAGGGCGGGTTGCTGGGTTACGAATCCGACCCGGCGGTTTCCGGGAGGGATAAATACGCCGCTGGTTGTATCGAGCAGGGTCTTCCCGCCGATGCGGATGGCGCCGGAGGAAGGCCTGGTGAGCCCGGCGATGATACGCAGAAGCGTGCTTTTGCCGGCGCCGGAGGGACCAAAGACGACAGTCCACTGGCTTTGGAGAGAGAACTCCACGTCCAGCGAGAAGCGGCCCTGTGAGTGGCGTATGCGGATGTCAGGCATGGGGAGCTTGATCCCGGGTCCTGTGCATGTAAAGGAAAATGAGCGCGCAGGCGGAGACGCAGAGGAGCAGGAGGGAGGTGCGGTTGGCCGCGGCGTAAGAAAAGTCCTGGACCTGGTCGTAGAGGGCGATGGAGAGCGTGCGTGTGGCGCCGGGAATGTCGCCGCCGATCATGAGGACGACGCCGAATTCGCCGACCGTGTGGGTGAAGCACAGGGCGGCGGCGGCGACGACAGAATGCCTGGAGAGGGGCAGCATGACGGCTGTGAGGTTGCGGAGCGGGCCTGCTCCCAGCAGCTGAGCCTGTTCAAGGAGGGCGGTATCGACGGAGCGAAATCCTGCGGCGAGTGGCTGGACTGCGAAGGGAAGGCTATAGATGACGGAGCCGACGACGAGGCCGGAGAACGAAAATACCAGGGGATGGCCGAGCACGCGCGACGCGGCGCGTCCGAAACCGGTATGGGGCCCGAGCAGGACGAGAAGATAAAAGCCCAGCACGGTGGGGGGCAGAAGAATGGGAAGGGTGGTGAGAGCCTCGACCAGCGGACGCCAGGGGGCACGGGTGGAGGCAATCCAGTAAGCGAGCGGGATTCCCAGTGCCATCAATACCAGGGTGGTGGCGGTAGCAAGGCGGAGAGTGAGCCAGAGCGCCTGGAAGTCCATTAACGAACCGGCTGAAGCCCCTCGACAGCGAGCGTTTGCTGGGTGGCGGGCTGCTCAAGGAACTCGAGGAAGCGATGTGCCGCAGCGGCGCCGGCGCTGCCCCGGATCACGATGGCCCCCTGCAGGATGGGCGGATAGTCTTCGTTGGGCACGCGAATGAAGTGACCATCGGCACGAAGCCGTGGCGTGAGGGCGGAAGTGAGTGAAATAAACCCGACCTGGGCGTTACCGGAATCGGCGTACTGGGCGGCCTGAGCGATGTTCTCGGCGATGACGAGTTTGGGGCGGAGAGGATCGAGAAGGTTGAGGTTTTGGAGAGCGGCTTGAGCCGCGCGTCCGTAGGGAGCGTGCTCGGGGTTGGCGATGGCGATGGCCCTGACCTCGGCGCCCCGCAAGGCATCGAGAGAAAGGTTGGTCATACCTGAATCGTTGCGCATCCACAACACGAGGGTTCCTCGCGCATAGGGCAGCGGCTTGTCCTGTTCGGCGCGGCCGGCATCGATAACACGCTGCGGGAACGACAGGTCGGCAGCGAGAAAGAGGTCAAAGGGGGCGCCATCGATAATTTGGGTCGCAAGGGTCGCGGATGCCTGATAAGAGGCGTCGGCGTGAATGCCGGTTTGCTGCTGAAATTCACTAAGGAGGGGGGGCAGCAGAGGTTGCAGATCGGCGGCAGCCGCGATGCGCAGATTGCGCCCCGCCGGCGGTGCGTTCGAAGAGGGGGCCTGCGCCGATGAGGCTGCGGGCAGGGCAAGGAGAAGTGCGATTGCGCCCCAGGTGAGTGGCCGGTCAGACACGGAGCACCATCACTTCTGTCGACTTGATGAGAGCAGCGACGGTTTCCCCTTTTTTCAGACGCATTTCCCGGGCGGCGTCGGCGGTGATGATGGAGGTGATGATCTGGCCTCCGATGGAGAGGCGGACCTGGGCGAGAAGGCCTTCGATTTTCAACTCCACGATGCGGCCCACCAGCTGGTTACGTCCGCTGATCGTGCGCATCATCTGGCGTTTCGGGGTTTCCGGGCGCTTTGCTTTGAACAGGAGCGCGTCCAGCTCGGCCTCGGGGATACGATAGTGCCCGCCCGGGGTTTTTATAGCCTTCAGTTTGCCCCGATAGATCCATTGCTTGATGGCCGCATAGGAGATACCGAGCCTCAGTGCCGCGTCGCGTGGGGTAAGAAGAGGCGCCATTGCGCGATTTTAGACGAAATTGAAGCGTTCGAGTATGCGACAGTAGACGATCCAGCCGAGCCGCAACCCGGTGTTAGGCTGAGATCAAACCGTCGCAATGAATGGAATTCACCAAATGCGATGCACGGGTTGCGCCCAGACCATCGCGCCCGGGGAGCTGCCGAAAAGCTTCCGGTGTAAGCTTTGCGGGGAATTGTACGAGGTGCAATATCCAGGGTGGAGCGGCCCGCAACATGCGCGGCCCAACCCCAGCGCCCTTCGCTGGCTGTGGCGGGAGCGCCGCTCGTCGCTCGAATGGGCAGACCGCAGCGGGGTATGGCGTTTTCGGGAGATGCTGCCGATCGTCGATTCTTACAGCAGGATCGTCTCGCTGGGCGAAGGAAACACTCCTCTCTACGATTTGCCGCGTGCGGCGGAGCGGCTGCAGTTGATGCAACTGCGGGCGAAGCATCAGGGCATGAATCCGACGGGCTCTTTTAAAGACACGGGAATGACGGCAGCGATTTCGGTTGCGCGGGAGCAGGGCGTGGAATGGGTGGCCTGTGCGTCGACCGGAAACACGTCGGCATCGATGGCGGCGTACGCGGCCCGCGCGGGCATCCGCAGCCTGGTGCTGGTTCCGGATGGAGAGATTGCGTGGGGCAAACTGTCGCAGGCGATGGACTACGGCGCACTGACTCTGCAACTGCGCACCGATTTTGACGGATGCGTGCGAGTTCTTTCCGAAGTGGTGGAGCGCGCGCCGGTGTGCCTGCTGAACTCGGTGAATCCCTACCGGGTGGAAGGGCAGAAAACCGCTGCGTTCGAGATCGCAGAACAGCTCGAGTGGCAGGTACCTGACCATCTGATCGTTCCCGGCGGCAATCTCGCGAACAGCTCGGCGCTGGGCAAAGGGTTTCTTGAAATGAAGCAACTGGGGCTGACGAGCAGAGCGCCCCGCATCTCGGTGATTCAGGCGGAAGGCGCGAATCCGCTGGTGCGTTCGATGAGGGAATTTGGCGGGAAGAAGCTGGAGGCGGTGAGGGCGCGGACGCGGGCGAGCGCGATTCGCATCGGCGATCCGGCCTCATGGCGAAAGGCCGTGCGCGTGATTGAGGAGACGGGCGGATGGGTCGAGCAGGTGTCTGAGGCGGAGATTGCAGTCGCTAAGGCGGAGATAGGGGCGGAAGGAATCGGCTGCGAGCCGGCTTCGGCGGTGACGCTGGCAGGATTAAAGAAGCTGGTGCAGCAGGGAAAGATCGGCGCTGAGGAATCTGTCGTCCTGATCCTGACCGGGCACACGCTTAAAGACCCCAACTATACGATTCAGTATCATGCCGGCGAGCTGTTGACGGCGGCGGAGAGCGCCGCTCTCGCTCCGGAGATACAGAGGACCCGCCGTAATGCGATCAAGCTGGACGCATCAGTGGATGATGTTTTGCGGGAACTGGAGCGTCTGGCCCAATGAAGCCGATTCACCTTCGTTTGCCGGCGACGTCAGCGAATCTGGGACCGGGGTTCGATTCACTGGCTGTAGCGCTGAAACTCTATCTCGATATCGACGCGCGCCCGTCGGAGCGGATGATGGTCCAGGCGGCTGGACGCGACACGGAAATCTGCGGCACCGTTGAGAACAATCTGCTGATCGACACCTACCGGGAGGTTCTGGCTGCGCAGAGCCGGGAATTCGTTCCGCTCAGCCTTGAAGTGAGAAACGAGATTCCGCTGGGAATGGGGTGCGGTTCGTCGGCCGCAGTGCGGCTGGCCGCGGCTGCGCTGGCCTCGCATTTCGGCGGCCTCGCCTGGAGCGGTGAACGAATCCTCGCCGAAGCTGCGCGTCTGGAGGGACACCCGGACAATGCGGCTGCGTGCTGGCTGGGCGGTTTCGTCGCAAGCGCCAGCGAGGGAGATACGGTACAGGCCGTTTCCATCGCTCCGCCTGCGGGGTGGCGAGCGGTGATCGTCATGCCGGAGCGCCCCGTGGCAACCACAACTTCGCGCGCCGTGCTGCCAGACACCTATGCGCGGAAGGATGTGGTGGCGAACCTCCAGCGGGTGGCGCTTCTTACCGCCGCTTTTGCAACGGGACGGGCCGACGCGATGGCGATTGCCATGGGGGACCGGCTGCATCAACCGTTTCGCGGTAAGGTTTGCCCGCTGCTGCCCCGGCTGCTGCCGCTTGCGGGCAAAGACGGTGTTGCGGGCGTAGCGCTCAGCGGCGCGGGTCCGGGGGTGCTGCTGCTGACCGTTTCTGAGAATGCGGCAAAGCAGGCTCGAGATTTGGCTGCGGCCGAAATGGAAGGGCTGGGGAGAATTGAGTTCCTGACCTGTGAACTGGAGAGTCGTCCGGTCAGGTTTTGAGACTGGGAAGGCATGTCCGATAATTCTGCAAGGAGAGGCGAGTCCGTACCCCATTGGTAATACAAAACTTGCATCTGACGTAACTGAAACAGCCCATTACCAAAAATTACTGAAGATTGCTTTACACATTCCACGAGAGGCCCTATGTTCACCTCTGTGGGCAGTTCTGGGGGAGGGCTGCTCCGGCGTCCGTGATTCTTTATAGAATCCGGGCGCCTTAATTTTTTCCGGCTACTCTATGCTCCAGCCCAAGCCTTAGCGGCTGCGACCCCTCGCTTCCTTCTGCATCTATTCAGGTAGACTGGTGGGTGCATCAGGCACG
>JASHPM010000337.1 GCA_030038115.1 Acidobacteriaceae bacterium
CGGCCGATCCGTTTCACGAGGTGCTGCAGCGCGTCATCGATATGGTCACCGCCGCGGTACGCTGTGACTCCTGCTTCATCTACGTTCTCGAAAAAGAAAAACTCGTGCTGCGGGCCTCGAAAAACCCCCACGAAGACGTCGTCGACCGCCTCGTCGTGGACCTCGGCCAGGGCGTCACCGGATGGGTCGCCGAGCACAGGCAGACCGTGGCCCTGCCGGCGAAGGCCTGGGCCGATCCCCGCTTCGCGCGCTTCCCCAGTCTTCCCGAAGACCGTTTCGAAGCTTTCCTCGCCGTGCCCATTCTGTGCCGCGGCAAGCTCGTCGGCGCCATCAACATGCAGCATCGCGAGCCGCACCATCATTCGCGACGCGAGATCAAGCTCATCACCATGATCGGCTACCTCGTCGGCGCCGAGGTGGAGCTGGCCCGCATGGAATACGAAAAATCCCAGCTCGCCGACCAGCTCGAAACCCGCAAAGTGATGGAGCGCGCGAAAGGCCTGCTCCAGCGCGAGCTCAACATCGACGAGGAAGCCGCCTACCTCATGCTGCAGAAGCAGAGCCGCCAGAAGCGCAAGCCGCTCCGCGAGATCGCCGAGGCCATCATCCTCATGGACGATTTGCGCAAAGGCAAGAAGTAGCGCCCGAGCCGGCGCCCGCCCACCTGTTCGCCGAAGTACAACCGGTGCCAGCCCCCTCAGGGCTGTCCATTTCCGAACAATCAAGCGCGATTACGGACAGAACACCCGCCCGTGCACGCTTCTAATCGTCCTCTTTTCAAAGTGAAAGCTTTGGTACGGCAACTGCCGTTCACACATCCGGGCTCCGTTTCATTTCCCGCTTCGGAATTGAGGAGAACGCCTTGTTCGCTGACTTGAAATATGCCTGGAGGCAGTTGAGGAAGTCGCCGGGATTTGCCGTCACCGCGGTCGTGACCCTGGCGCTCGGGATCGGCGCCACCACCGCCATCTTCACCATGTTCGACCAGGTGCTGCTGCGCATGCTGCCTGTCGAGCGCCCGAAAGAACTGGTCCGGCTGGACTGGCACGGCAGCTTTTCCGGTTCCATGAGCGCCTTTGGCGGCGACATCGGCAACTACTACTCCTACCCGATGTACAAGGACCTGCGCGACCGCAATCAGGTATTCAGCGGGATGCTGGCGGCCATGCGCACCAGCGCCGGCGTCTCCTGGCACAATCAGGCCGAGGACGAGCTCACCGAAATCGTCAGCGGCAACTACTTCCAGGTTCTGGGGCTCCGGCCCGCCCTCGGCAGGCTTTTCAACTCGAGCGATGAGACCGCGAAAAACGCGAACCCGGTGGTGGTGCTCACCTGGGACTACTGGCGGACGCATTTTGCCGCGTCGCCTTCTGTCATCGGTCAGTCGCTGCTCATCAACGGCCATCCCTTCACGATCGTCGGCGTCGCGCCGGAGAACTTCCATACCGCCATTGGCGGCTATCGTCCCGCGATCTTCGTCCCCGTCACCATGTGTGACATCGCCATGCCGTGGGCTGCGCCCGGCCATCGCCTCGACAACCACCTGAACATCTGGCTCACCATCGTGGCGCGCCTCAAGCCGGGCGTCACGATCTCACAGGCGCAGGCCGGCCTCGCGCCGCTGTGGCACTCGCTGCGCGCTGAGGAAGTCAAGCTCTACCCGGACGCCTCGCCTAAATTCAAAGAAAGATTCGTCGACAAGTCGACCATCAAAGTGCTCGACGATTCGCGGGGGTTCGAGCCGCAGCGCCTGGAGCTCGAAACGCCGCTGGTGATCCTGCTCAGCATGGCGGGGCTGCTGATCGCCATGTGCACCCTCAACGTGGCCACCCTCCTCCTGCTGCGCTCGGCCGCGCGCGTGCGTGAGATGTCCATGCGCTACGCCCTGGGCGCGAAGAGCAGCCGCATCGTTCGCCAGTTGCTCATCGAAGGCGGCTTGCTCGGTGCGGCGGGAGCCGCAGGCGGGATCGCGCTGTCTCCGCTCCTGGCCATCACCCTGGTCCGGCTGATAACCAGTTCCCAGCCCGGCATGGAACCCTATTCTTCCTCGGTGGACATGCGCGTTCTGCTCTTCACGCTGGCCCTGGCTTTCGTGGTGAGTCTGCTCTTCTCCATCGCGCCCGCCTTGCACTTCCTGCGCCCCGATCTCGCTGGCGCGCTCCGCCAAAGCACGGGGACGGCCTCGAAAAACTCGCAATACTTCCGCAAAGCCGCCGTTGGCGTGCAGATCGCGCTGAGCGTGCTCCTGCTGGGCGGCGCGGGTCTGTTTGTGCGCACCCTCGATCGTCTGCGCGATCAGCCTGTGGGCTTCGATACCACCCATTTGGCCACCTTCAATCTCGATCCCTCCATCTCCGGCTATGGCCAGGATCGCACTCCGCAAATCGTCAGAACGGCCCTCGGCACACTCCAGCAGCTTCCCGGGGTCGACCAGGCAGCAGCTACCACCGATCCCGAGTTGAGCGGCGACAGCGAGACCAGTGACTTCGCGGTGCAGGGCCACAAGCCGGTCGAAGGCGAAAACATGAATGCCGAGGCTCCGTGGGTGACTCCCGGCTTCTTTGCCACCATGCGTCAGCCGCTTCTCACCGGTCGCGAATTTACCGATGCCGATGCCAGGACCGCCCCCAGCGTGGCCATCGTGAATCTGGTGTTTGCCAAACGCTTCTACGGATCCGCACAGAATGCCCTGGGGCGCATGATCGGAGAAGACAAGCCCGACACCACCATCGTGGGCGTGGCCGGCGACGAGAAGCACCAGAATCTGAGAGACGAACCAGGGCCGGAAGTGTACCGCCCATATTTTCAGCTCCCCAACTTTACCGGTGTTCAGGTGTACGTGCGTGCGAAGCATTCCCCTGAGTTTTTAGAGCCGGCCATTCGCCAGGCCATCCACAACCTCGATCCCACCCTGGTGGTGGATCATCTGCGCACCATGGAAGCGCAGATCGACATCAACGCTTCGAATGAGCGTGCGCTGGCCATCCTGGCTGCGGCCTTCGCCGTGCTCGCGGCGATTCTGGCTGCCGTCGGCCTCTACGGCGTGCTCGCCTACTCCACGCAGAGCCGGACGCGCGAGATCGGCGTGCGTCTTGCCCTTGGTGCCCCGCGCCGCACTCTGGTCGGGCTCGTCGTGCGCGAAATGGCCTGGATCGCCGGTGTTGCCGCGCTCGCCGCGCTGCCCGCCACCGTCGCCCTGGCGCGCTTGTTCCGGAGCCAGCTGTACGGCGTCAGCACCTGGGATCCAGTCACGCTGGCCTGGGCTCTGCTGCTGACCGCGCTCATGGTCGTTCTTGCATCGGCGCTGCCCGCGCAGCGCGCAACCGCAGTCGACCCCATGGAGGCCTTGAGAGCCGAGTAGGGCCGGAGCCGGGCAGCGAAATACGTAACCGCGAGGAGAACGAAACATGCTGGGTGATCTCAAATATGCGTGGCGGCAACTGAGGAAGTCACCGGGCTTCGCGATAACCGCTGTCATCACCCTGGCCCTCGGCATCGGTGCCAACACCGCCATCTTCAGCGTGGTGAACGCCGTTCTGCGCCACCCTGCCGGCGTGGATCATCCCGAACAGGTCGCCGTGCTGCACGTGCGCTACACGCAATTCACTCTCGACCTTCCCTTTGTTTCTGTTCCGGACTATGCCACGGCGGGTTCGATGAGCGCCCAGGTCGAAACGGCGGCGATTCTGCGAAACACGAGCTTCAACATCGTCCGCGATGGACAGGCCGAGCACATTCCCGCGGCGCGGGTTTCCTCGCGCTGGTTCGACGTATATGGCGCTCGGCCCATCGTGGGACGAACCTTTACCGCCCAGGAAGATCAGCCCAACGCTGCGCCTGTCGTGGTGCTCAGCTACGGAATGTGGCAGCGCGTCTTCGGCGGCAGGCACGACGTGGCCGGCCAGACCCTGCTTCTCGACGAAAAACCGTATCGCGTCCTCGGCGTCATGCGCAGCGACTTTGCCTGGCCGCGCAAGGCCGAGGTCTGGGTTCCCATTGCCCTGCCGCCTGACGCGTTCAACCCCGGTAACGTGTTCAACGAGACGTATCAGGCAGCGGCGCGGCTGCGGCCGGGCGTCTCCATGTCCCGGTTCAATGCAGCCCTCAGCACAACCATGTGGCAGAACCTGCGGCGCGCCGGTGCCGCCAAATACGCTACCAGCGCGGGCTGGGGAGTCTATGCGACCCCGCTCACCGATTCCGCTGCCGGACCGCTGCGTACCCCGCTTCATGTCCTCTGCGCCGTGGTGGCGCTGGTGCTGCTCATCGCGGCTGCCAATGTAGCGGGGCTGTTATTGGCGCGCTCCTCGGCGCGCAGCACAGAGTTTGCCATTCGCACCGCGTTGGGGGCGAGCGCGGGCCGCATGATCCGCCAGTTGCTCATGGAAGCGCTTCTGCTCGCTGGCGCCGCCGCCTTTGCCGGGGTGATCGCGGGCCCGCTTATCGGAGCGCTGCTGCTGCATCTGGTCCCGCACGATCTCGCCATGGGGTTCATCGTTCGCACCGACCCGGCGGTGCTGGCATTTACTGCCTCCGTCGCGTTGCTGGCAGCGCTGATTGCGGGCATGGCTCCGGCCTTCACCTTGTTGCGCGGTCGCGGTCGTCTGGCCCTCCACGAGGGCGGACGCAGCGGCACCGCCTCCGCCGCGAAGCAGCGGATGCGCAGCGCCTTCGTCATCGGCGAGGTGGCCGCTGCCTTCTTCCTCCTCGCCGGCACAGGTTTGTTTCTCGTCAGCCTGCAGAAACTGCAGAAGGTCGACCCCGGATTCAATCCCCGCGGCATCATGGCGGCGATTGTGCCCTACGCCGGGCAGGACCTTGCCAAAAACCAGCAACGGCAGGCCAGCTTTGTCGGCGGCGTCGTGGGCAATCTCGCCGCCCAGCCCGGTGTACTCGCCGCTGCAGCGGTCTCGCCGTTGCCCTTCGATCCCGACGACGGCGGTTCATGCTCCTTCGGTATTGTCGGCCGGCCAACGCCTCCCGACGATCCCGGGCCGCACAGTCAGCTCACGCTCGCCACGCCGGATTATCTGCGTGTCATGCAGATTCCCTTGCTGGCCGGCCGCTGGATCGAACCCGGCGATATCGCCGGCAGCCAGCCGGTAGCGGTCATCGATCGGAGGCTGGCGAACAAATACTGGCCCGGACAGAATCCCATCGGACAGCACATCTCCTTTGACTGCGGCGGCAGCAAGACTCCGGCAACCATTGTCGGGATCGTGGGCACGGTGCGGCTGGGCTCGCTCGAGGAGGACACCAGCGACGGCATGCGCTATTACTCCTTCGCGCAGGGCGACAACAACTCGGCGGATTTTCTGGTCCGCGTCGACGGCGATCCCAATCGCATGGCGCCGATCCTTAAGCGCGCCGTGGCCACGGCCGATTCCTCGCAGGCCATCTCGACCATGATTCCGGTCGAGACCCTGGTTTCCGACTCCCTCGCCGGCCGCCGGCTGATCGTGCAGATGCTCGCGGTTTTTGGAGGACTGGCCCTGCTGCTCGCCGTGGTTGGCATCTACGGCCTCATCAGCTACGTCACTGCGCAGCGCACCAATGAAGTAGGCGTGCGCATGGCCCTCGGCGCCCAGCGCTCCGATGTCGTGCAGCTGATCCTCGGCCATGCGCTGGTGCTGGTGGCCATCGGCCTCGAGATCGGGGCTGCCCTGTCGGCGGTCGCCTCCGCGCTGCTGCGGCGGGCCTTCACCGACTTTGGCGGCGGCATTTTTTCCTCGCTGGTCCTGGCTGCGGTTGTCCTGTTCGCGGTGGGCCTGCTGGCGGGCCTCATTCCCGCGCTGCGCGCGGCCACCGTCGATCCCGTGAAGGCTCTGCGAACCGAATGACACTGAAAACACAAAATAAGTAACTGTAAGGGGACTAAATATGCTGGGTGATCTCAAATATGCGTGGCGGCAACTAAGAAAATCCCCGGGCTTCGCGATAACCGCGGTTGTCACGCTGGCCCTTGGCATCGGCGCCAACACAGCCATCTTCAGCGTCATGCACGCTGTCCTGCTGCGCACTCTGCCCGTGCGCAATCCGCAGCAGCTCTTCTATCTGACCCACGAAAACATGCCTGATGGCGTCGGCGATACCGGCGATTCCCGCTACACCTACGGCATCAATGTCTACAACCGCATGCGCGAGGACCGCTCCGTCTTTTCCGACCTGATCGCCTACGTCCCGCTTTCCTTCAACAAGGTTGCTGCCCGTTACGGCGACGCGCCTGAGGAAATCGAAGCCGACGAGGTCAGCGGCAATTTCTTTTCCGCGCTCGGCGTGCAGATGGCCGCGGGCCAGCCCTTCGCGCCCTCGGATGAAGACAAGCATTCTCCGCTGGCCGTCATCAGCTACGGCTACTGGACGCGGCGCTTCCAGCGCGACCCAGGCGTGATCGGCAAGGCGATTTACATCAATGGTGTGCCCATGACCGTGGTGGGCGTTGCCGCGCAGCATTTCTTCGGCGTTGAGTCCGGTGGTTCGGCCACGGATTTGTGGATCCCGCTGCAGAACCGGCCGGAACTGAACGCGTGGGGAATGCCGGCGACGGGTTCGACGCTGTATAACAGCCCGAACTGGTGGAACCTGATGTTCATCGCACGGCTGCGCCCGGGGATCTCAACCCAGCAGGCATTGGCGCGCATGAATCCCCTGTTTGACCGCTCTGCATGGGAGACGGTGGGCAAAGAGGTGAAGCGCAGCGGCCCGAAACTGGAGCTCAAAACGGTTCCCGCGCGCGGCCTCGGCACCTCGACCAGCGATTACGTGAAGCCCATGCGCGTCCTCATGGGCATGGTCGGCCTCGTCCTCGTCATTGCCTGCGTCAACATCGCCATGCTGCTCGCCGCCCGCAACGCCGCGCGCGAGCGCGAATTCTCCATGCGCTTAGCCCTGGGCGCGGGTCGCTGGCCGCTCTTCCGCCAACTCCTCGCCGAAAGCCTCCTCCTCGTCGCATGTGGCGCCATGCTCGGCTGGTTCTTCGCCATCTGGGCCACGAAACTGCTCGCGCTGTGGTCGGAAATCGAGGTGAGCCTCACGCCGGACACGCCCGTGCTCCTCTTCACCCTCGCCATTTCCGTGCTCGCCGCTCTTGTTTTCGGCCTCGCGCCCCTGCGTGCTGCCAACAACGCACCCGTGGCGCTCGTCCTCAAATCCACCGGTGGCCAGGCGACTGAGAACCGCGGCCGCATGCTCACTGGCAAAGTCCTCATCGCCGCGCAAATGGCCCTCTGCGTTGCGCTCCTGTTTGGCGCCGGTCTCCTCATCCGCACCCTGCGCAATTATCAGACCGTCAACCTCGGCATGCAGGCCGACCGCGTCCTCGCCTTTGGTGCTCATCCCGTGGGCGCGCAGGATAACGCGCAGAAGCTGGCCTTCTACCAGCAGCTCATGCAGCGGATCGGCGCGCTCCCCGGTGTTCGCTCCGTGACGGTGGCAGCCAATCGCCCGGGATCGGGGTGGACCGACAACAACCCGCTGATCCTTGATGGTCGCCAATATCCGTGGGACAACGGGAACAATATGCTGCGCAGCAACGAAGTGGGGCCGAAGTTTTTTGAGACCCTCGGCATTCCCATCCTGGCAGGCCGCGGCATCACCGAAGCGGACACGAAGAGCGCGATGGGCGTGGCCGTGGTGAACGAGACATTGGCCAGGCGCTATCTGAAGGGCGCATCGCCCATCGGCCATACGATGGGCAGCGCGAAGTACCCGCTGACCATTGTCGGCGTGGTGCGCGACAACAAATACAACTCCGCAGACGAAGACCCGATGCCCATGGCCTGGCACAGTTACGCGCAGGTCTCCAGCCTCGAGAACATGGATGTGGAGGTGCGGGCCGCGGGCAATCCCCTGGCGCTCATGCCGGAAATTCGCCGCATTGTGCGCGAGCTGGATCCCAATGCTCCCGTGCAGAATCCCATGCTGCTCTCCGCGCAGTTCGAGGAATCCTATCTGATGCCGGCTCTCTTCGCGCGCCTCGGCGCCTTCTTCGGCGGCCTCGCTGCGCTGCTCGTCGCAGTCGGCCTCTACGGCACCCTGGCCTACCGCGTCAGCCGGCGCACCCTCGAAATCGGCGTCCGCATGGCGCTGGGCGCGGCGCGCCGCCAGGTTCTCTGGATGATCCTGCGCGACAGCCTTATCCTCATCGCCGCTGGTCTCGCCGTGGGACTGCCGCTGGCCTGGTTCGGTTCGAAGCTCATGGCTTCGATGCTCTACAAGCTGCCCCAGCATGATCCCGTCAGCTTCGTAGCCGCAGCCCTCGGCGTCCTCGCCGTCTCTCTCGTCGCGGCTCTCTTGCCGGCGCGCCGCGCCGCCAGCGTCGAACCCATGCAGGCTCTCAGGAACGAATAAACAGGGAGAACAAGCCGGAACCAAAGCACGCGACTCGTCCTAAGGAATCTCATGATCGAAGACCTCCGTTTTGCATTGCGACAGCTTTACCGCAGTCCCGGATTCGCAGCCGCGGTCGTGATCACCCTCGCCCTCGCCATCGGCGTCAACACTGCGGTCTTCTCGCTGCTCAATGGCTTCCTGCTGCGCCGTCTGCCCTATCCGCAGCCCGATCGCATCGCCGCGCTGATCACGCACAAGACCGCGAAGAACAACCCGGCGCAATTCGAAGATGACGACTCATCGGACTTCCGCACCTGGCGTGAGATCCGGGACAATGTGCCGGGCGTGACCGAGGCGGCCGCGGGCCAGCCCTTCGGCGCGACCGAAGGTGTAAATCTGCAGGCGGGTGCTTCCCAGGGAGGAGCGGTCCGCTACGTCCACGACGCCAGCGTTTCCGCTCATTACTTTGAGGTGCTCGGAATCGAGCCGATGCTGGGGCGTGGCTTCACCGAGAACGAGGATCGGCCCGGCGCGGGCAATGCGGTCGTGCTGAGTTTCGACCTTTGGCGGACATCGTTTCATGAGGATCGGGAAATTCTGGGCAAGGCGATCCTGCTGAAAGGCGCGCCTTACACCGTGGTGGGCGTGCTGCCCCAGGGCGCGCAGATGACCAATCCCGCCGATGTTTGGACGCCCCTCATGCCCGATAATCCAAACGGCGTATGCGCGGGGACCAACTGCCTGATCCTGATGCGGCTGAAGCCAGGCGCGACCTGGGACGAGGTGCGCGCCCAGCTCGCGCACTTGCCTCCTCCGGACAACTTCAGCCGGGCGAAGCAGAATTTCTGGTACTACCCGAGTCCGATCCACCGCTATGCGGGTGATTCGATGCGGGCGCAGACCCAGGCGCTGATGGCCGCCGTGGGATTCATCCTGCTGATTGCCTGCGCGAATCTTGCCGGGCTGATGCTGGCGCGCATTCATCGCCGCACGCCGGAGATGGCGACGCGGATGGCGCTGGGCGCGACGCGAGCCAGAATCCTGCGCCAGCTGTGGGTGGAGAACCTGGTGCTGGCGCTGGCTGGCGGAGCAGCCGGTGTGGGTCTGGCGCTCGCGCTGTTCCCGGTGATGAAGCAGATGCTGCCCGACGAGATGATCCCCATCGGTGGCTTCGGGCTGAGCGCGCCGGTGCTGCTGTTTGCTCTCGGTGTCTCGCTGGTCACCAGCCTGCTGTTCGGCGCGTTCCCCGCGCTGGAGACGCGGCGCGTCGATCTGCGCAGTTCCATTGCCACTGGAAACCGCACGGTAGCGGGTGGATCGGGATGGGCCCGCCAGTGGCTGATCGGCGCCGAGGTCGCGCTCACGTTAGTCCTCCTGGCCGGAGCGGGTTTACTGGTGCGCACCCTGGTGCACCTCGAGTCGTTGCCGCCCGGCTTCGATGCAACCAACGTGATGGCAGCCAAAGCTTCGCTCGACGATGCGCGCTACCACGACGCTGCGACCTTCCAGAAACTGCTGCGCGAGAGCGTCGCCGCCATGCAGAGGATTCCAGGCGTGACGAACGCCGCGGTGGCGCTGAGCGTGCCCTACGAGGCCGCCATCAACGATGGTCTTGCCATCGTGGACGGCAGGCAGGCGGGGACGGAGTACGGCAGCAGCTTTAACTACATCACCCCGGACTACTTTGCGACGCTGCGGATTCCGCTGCTCGCCGGGCGGGTCTTCACCGACGCCGATACCTCGACCTCGCAGCCGGTGGCGGTGGTAAATACATCCTTCGCCAAACGATTCTATGACGAGCCGAGCCCGATCGGTCGCCACTTCAAAAGCGGGAACGAGGTCATAACCATCGTCGGCATCGTTTCCGATGTGCTCGATCAGTCGAATATGGAACGCGACGCGCCCATCGGGGACGAGCCCATCTACTATGTGCCCTACACCCAGGAGTCTCCGCGACTTCTGGCCATCGTGCACGTCTGGGCTCAGCCATCATGGATCGTCCGCACACGCGGCCCCATTCCTGGTCTCACCGGGCAAATGCAGCGCGCGCTTGCGGCGGTCGATCCTGGTCTGCCCTTCTCCGGCTTCTACTCCATGCAGGATGTGCTCAACCAGCAGTTACAAATGCAGCGCATCGAGGTGATGTTGCTGGGCACGCTGGCGGGACTCGCGCTGTTGCTCTCCGCCGTTGGTATCTACGCGCTGGTGTCGAATCTGGTTGTCCAGCGGACACGGGAAATCGGCATCCGCATCGCCCTTGGGTCGACGTTGGGCCAGGCCATGGCCCAGATCGCTTCGCCGGGTGTGGCCGCCACCTGCGCCGGAATTGTCGCCGGGCTGCTCGCCTCTTTCTTCGTCCTGCGCGTCATGAAGAGCGCCATCTACGGCGTTGGAACCTACGATCCGGTCACCCTGGTTAGTGTCCCGCTCCTGCTGTTGGCGATTGCCGCCGCGGCCAGCCTGCTCCCGGCGTTGCGCATCGCGCGCATCGATCCGGCCGAGACGCTCAGAGTGGAGTAGGGAATTGGAGTTTCGAGCCCGGAGGTCACGCCGTGCTCACTCGGCGGCGGAGCAACAAAGCTTCGCCGCCGCTTTTTCTTTCCTTACCGGCGATCCGGTACCGCCCCTTCATCGTCCAATAGCCGGGAGTGCGATCTCGTCGCTCCGGAATGAGAAGATAAAGCTGGTATGCGTGTCACCATCAGGGGGCTGCGCCGGTGGATTGTCATCACGGCAGCCCTGTTGCTCGCCCTTGTCGGCGGCCTCATCATTTACGGGCGCAACCGCTTCCGGCACATCGAAAAAGACCTGCCCGCCCGGCTGGGCGTCAACATCCAGCAGACCGCCAGCGGATTCAGCTACACCCAGACCAGCCAGGGACACGCGTTGTTCACCCTCAAGGCCTCGAAGGAACTCCAGCTCAAGTCCGGACACGTCCTTCTGCACGATGTCGACATCACCCTCTACGGTCCGCCCGGATCGGGGCGCACCGACCGCATCTATGGCAGCGATTTCGACTACGACCAGAGCAACGGGGTGGTCACCAGCCAGGGCGAAGTCAATATTGAATTGCAGGGAACGTCGCAGCCAGCTCCGGCGCCCGGACCCGTCGCCTCCGGGACCGATTCGAGGAGCAACACCATCCGCGTGCGCACCCGCGGCCTCACCTTTCTGCAGAAAACCGGCGAAGCGACGACCACCCAGCCGGTGCAGTTTCAGCTGCCGCGCGCCGCAGGGACTTCCCTTGGCGCGGATTACAACTCCAAAACCGGCGTCATCGTCCTCTCCAGCCAGGTCCACATCACCACCAGCAGTAATGGCAAGGCCGCTGTCGTCGACGCGGCTCGCGCAACCCTGCTGCGCGCCTCCGATCAGGCCTTCCTCGTCAACGCGTCCATGAATTACGAAACCGAAGAAGGAAGCTCCGATCAGGCCATCGTCTGGTTCCGCAAAGACGGCACTACCGAAAAGGTCGACGCCCGGGGCCACGTGCGCATGCAAACCGACACCGGCGCCACTGTGAATTCCGAAACCGCACAAATCTTCATGGATGCAAAGAGCCAGCCCACTCAGGTCGACCTCGGCGGAGGCGTGCAGTTTGCCTCAGAGCGCGGGAACGAAACCATGCACGGCTCGGCCGACAATGGAACGTTGCTCTT
>JASHPM010000338.1 GCA_030038115.1 Acidobacteriaceae bacterium
GTCATGAGGGCCGGTTCCGGGCTGGGGCGTAACTATCGTACTGCGATCTGACTTTAGTGCTAAGACCTGTATTCACCGTCACATGCGAAAATATCAATCGTCTGTTATGCTCTGAGGTTCACGTGATAGAGTTCCTGAGCGCGCTCGGGCCACCGGACGCGCGGAATAAAACCCACTTGCAACGGAGGTTGTGTGCCGGCTAACGCCTGGGTATGGTTTTTCCTTGCCGTGAGCACGTTGTCGCTCATTGTGGCCTGGTTATTCACAAGAAAAGGGCTCAGTGCCGACAGAGGCGCGCCAGCCGTGCAAACGATGGCCACTGGCCACAGCCAACGAGCGAACCGAGGAGGACGAATGAAGAGCAAGTTATTTTCGTGGAGATTCGCCGGAGCGATGACCACCCTGATCCTGCTTGGGCAGGGCGCGGCGTTTGCCCAGGAATCGGGCGGAGGCGAAGCCAATCTGCAGCTGCCGGATTTGAGGCAGGTCCAGTTTTTGGGCATGAACGGTCACAGCCTGCTGATGTACGGACCGCTGTTTTGCATTTTGGGAATGCTCTTCGGCCTCTTCATGTACGTTCACCTGAAGGGCCTGCCGGTGCATCGGGCGATGAAGGAAGTGTCGCAGCTGATCTGGGAGACCTGCAAAACCTACCTGATCGGGCAGGGTAAATTCCTGCTGCTGCTGTGGTGCTTTATCGCGGTTGTCATCCTGGTATATTTCGCTGTGTTGATGCACACCCCCGGGTTGCAGGTGGCCATCATCCTGGCGTTCAGCGTGCTGGGGATGGCGGGCAGCTACTTTGTGGCGTGGTTCGGCATCCGGGTGAATACGCTGGCGAATTCGCGCGGGGCGTGGGCTTCGCTGGGCGGCAATGCGTATCGCGCATTCAGCATTCCGCTGAAGTCGGGCATGAGCATCGGCATGATGCTGATCTCGATCGAGCTGCTGATGATGTTCTGCATCATTCTGTTCGTTCCGGGAAGCTATGCCGGGCCGTGTTTCATCGGCTTTGCCATCGGCGAATCGCTGGGCGCGGCCACGCTGCGTCTGGCGGGCGGTATTTTCACCAAGATTGCCGACATCGGCGCGGACCTGATGAAGATTGTCTTCCATGTGAAAGAGGACGATGCGCGCAACCCAGGCGTGATTGCCGACTGCACGGGAGACAATGCCGGCGATTCGGTGGGGCCCACGGCCGACGGATTTGAGACCTATGGCGTGGTCCAGGTGGCGCTCATCGCGTTCATCATTCTGGGCGCGAAGAATGCTGTGGCCGGAGTGCAGTTACTGGTCTGGCTGTTTGCGGTGCGCGTGGCCATGCTGGTGGCCGCGGTTCTGGGCTATTACATCAACGGGATGATCGCCAAAGCGCGGTACGGCAAGGCGAAGGCTTTCAACTTTGAATCGCCGCTCACCTCGCTGGTCTGGATCACCGCGATCGTGACGATTGCCGCGACCTATCCGGTTACCTGGCTCCTGCTTTCTGGTCTGGGAGGAGATCCCACGCTGTGGTGGAAACTCGCAACCATCACTTCCTGCGGGACGGTGGCGGGCGCTCTGATTCCTGAGCTGGTGAAGGTGTTTACTTCAACGACGGCCCGCCATGTAAAAGAGGTGGTGGCGTCGGCAAGGGAGGGTGGAGCGGCTCTCGGGATCCTGTCCGGGTTTGTCTCGGGAAGTTTTTCCGCCTACTACCTGGGTCTGGCGGTGATCGTGTTAATGGCGCTGGGATATGGGGTGAGCACCCTGGGATTCTCCCATATTATTCTGGCGGCCCCGATGTTCGCCTTTGGCCTGGTGGCTTTTGGCTTCCTGGGCATGGGGCCGGTGACCATCGCGGTGGATTCTTTTGGACCGGTGACGGACAATGCTCAATCCATTTACGAGCTGTCGCTGATCGAGAACGAGCCGGGTGTGCGTGAGGAAGTGAAAAAGCAGTTCGGCGTGGAGGTGGATTTCGAGCGCGCCAAGAGAACGCTGGAGGCGGCCGACGGCGCGGGCAATACGTTTAAAGCCAGCGCCAAACCGGTGCTGATCGGCACGGCTGTGGTGGGCGCTACCACGCTGATCTTCGCCACGATTATGGCGTTGACCAACTCGCTTACAAAAAACGTCGACAAGCTCTCGCTTCTCCACGCTCCCTTTCTGCTGGGCCTGGTGACGGGTGGCGCGGTGATTTACTGGTTCACCGGAGCTTCCACCCAGGCGGTGACCACTGGCGCCTACCGTGCCGTGGAGTTCATCAAGAGAAATATGAAGATTGAAGGAGCTGCAAAAGCTTCGACCGAAGACAGCAAGAAGGTGGTGGCCATTTGCACGCGTTACGCGCAAAGCGGGATGCTGACCATCTTCATCTCGCTGTTTTTTGCCGCTCTGGCGTTTGCGTTCCTGGATCCCTTCTTCTTCATCGGCTATCTCATGTCGATTGCGATGTTCGGGCTGTACGCGGCCATCTTTATGGCGAACGCGGGAGGAGCGTGGGATAACGCCAAGAAGATCGTCGAAGTGGAATTACATGAAAAAGGAACGCCTCTGCATGAGGCGACGGTGGTGGGCGACCTGGTGGGCGATCCATTCAAGGATACGGCCGCGGTGGCTCTGAACCCGGTCATCAAATTCACCACGCTCTTTGGCCTGCTGGCTGTGGAACTGGCGGTGAAAATGTCCGCCGCCACACCGATGTGGACACACATCCTTGCGGCCATATTCTTTTTGGTGTCCTTCATTTTCGTGCACCGCTCGTTTTACGGCATGCGCATCCGGAGCGATGAGCCGCGCGCAACGTCTCACCCTTAGGCAGAGTAAGAACCGGGGGGCTGTGGATTGCATCGGTCCACGGCTCCCTGACTTTGGCTGCCATCCCCTCAAGCGCAGAAAGGCCGCATGCGCCGAAACTTCAGGTGGTAAGATCGTCTTACCATGCAGACTCGGGTTTCTACCAAAGGCCAGGTCGTTCTCCCCGGGCCCCTGCGCCGTCGCCTTGGCATACGCGCCGGAGATCAGCTCGATGCCAGTATCGAATCGGAAAGGATCGTTCTCACTCCGCGACGCAGGCGCACTCGGAAAGCCCGGATTGTGAAGGACCCCGTTACTGGGTTCTCCGTGATCGACGCGGGGCCCGGCGCTCCCATTCTCACCAGTAAACAGGTCCGCGAGATGCTCGCCGATTTCCCATGATCTGGCTGCTCGACGTCAACGCGCTGCTGGCGTTCGGCCTTGCCCAGCACGAGTTTCATGACTTCGTCTCCGCCTGGGCGAAGGCTCAGGATTCACCTGCCCTGGCAACCTGCCCCATTACGGAACTGGGATTCGTGCGCATCCTCGCCCAGGCAAACACCTATGGGGTGTCCCTCAAAGAGGCTCGCACCCTTCTGCTCCATTTGAAACGGAGAGAGAAACTCGCCTTTATCCCCGACGATCTCGATATCTCGCATCTGCCAGCGTGGGTCAGAACTTCCGCTCAGTCGACGGACGGCTATCTGGTTCAACTGGCGCGTTCGCACGGAGCCACGCTCGCAACTTTGGATCGAAAGATCCCCGGCGCCTTTGTAGTCCCCACAGCGTAGGAAAACCTCAATCCATCAAATCTATCCCTCACTGCGGCACACGCGGAACTGAATGGTGGGCGCTGAACGCTGTCCTTGGTAACCTCAAATCATGATCAAAGGCATCACCGTCATTCGCCCGGTGACCTCGGCGGCTGATTTCGATGAGCTGGTGAGTTTCTTTTCCGCGCTGGGCTTTGAGCCGGGCCGCGGCTGGGATGAACCGGCGCGACGGGCGGGCGCAGCGAGCAGGGGACGTCCGTTTCTGGCGCCGCTGGGCAATCTCGAATTCGTCGATGGCGAGCTTCCCACACTGAACACCGATCTGCTGATCGAAGTGACCGCGCTCGATGCCGTACATCAGATGGCGCAGCGATGGCTGGACAAGAACAGCGGACCCGAAGCCGCCGGAACCAGCATCACCAGGATCGAAGACACGCACTGGAAATCGCGCCTGTTCACGGTGCAGCCGATCCCTGGTTTTTCCGTTGCATTTTGGGAGTGGCAGGACCCGCTGCGCGGCAAGGCAATCGCTCTCGAAGGCGACCTGAGCGCGGCAGGCATGAGCTTTGCCATCGTCGTCGCGCGCTGGAACGCCGTCATTACCGAGCGTCTGCTGCAGGGAGCGCTGGATGCCCTGCTGCGCAGCGACGCCCAACGCGACCATATTCAGGTCGCGCGCGTCCCAGGGTCGTGGGAGATCCCCGCCGCGGCACGACAGTTGGCCGCAACCGGCAAATTCGATGCTGTCATCACGCTCGGCTGCCTGATTCGCGGAGAAACCGCCCACTACGAGGCCATCTACAACGAAGTCGCGCGTGGCATCGGCCAGTCGCAGCAGGAAACCGGCGTTCCGCATGCGTTCGGCGTGCTCACCTGCGAAACACTGGAGCAGGCTCTGGACCGCGCCGGGCTGAAAGGCGGCAATAAGGGATTCGAAGCCGCGGCGGCCGCGATCGAGATGGCCTCGCTGCGCGGAAAAATCGCGGGGCAGCGAGCATGACGCTGGTCGGCAAACGCCGCAAATCCCGCGAACTTGCCATGCAGATGCTCTTCCAGGCCGACGTGGGACGGCAAAGTGCCGACGAGGTGCGCAAAACTTTTTGGCAGACACGCGACGACGTCGAC